>JBKKBZ010000106.1:0-17075 GCA_046713235.1 Actinomycetota bacterium
GCGATCTATCTCCAGGAACACAACGCAGGATTGTCCTCGCTGGCGACCTACGATAAGCGGCTCGCTGAAGCGGCGAAAGCACTCGATGTTGAGCTACATCCACTCGACTAAGGATCTGTTGGTGGACGTGAGCCGGCGTGACCTCTCCACCGAATGTCAGGTCTCGAGAAGGTCGTTCTGAGCGACGAACAGTGCGGCAGCAGCCCGGCTCGAGACTCCTATCTTTGTATAGGCGTGCGACAAGTGATGCTCGACGGTGCGCTCGGAGATGTGGAGCCGTTCCGCGACCTGCCGGTTCGCGGCACCGCGCACGGCATGGCGCAGCACCTCTACCTCGCGGCTGCTGAGCCCGGCCGGCCAATCCTTCCGCGTTCTGCGCACCCGATGTCCGGCTGCCGCAAGCACAGCGTCGGCAGCTTGCCCGTCGAGCCGGCCGGCGGCAACCTCGTCGCGCAATTGCGCTTTCGCGGCGGCCGCGTCGAGCCCCGGGCGGTGCGCACGTTCCTGGATCATCGCGTGATACGCATCGGCTGCCGCCAGCAATCGCGCCGGCAAACCGAGTTGCTGAGCCTTGCTCCCCCGGTGATAACCGGATCCGTCGAGTCGCTCGTGATGCGCCGCCCCCAATTCGCCGTAGGGCGCAAGCATCGCGCAACGCACCGTCGCGCGTTCGGTGAAATATGGATGCAAACGAACCCGCTCCCACTCCGAGGCCGTAAGTTTCCCGGGCTTTTCCCAGATCCCGTTCGGGATTCCCACCCGGCCGAGATCGTGCAGCAATGCCGCTCGCGAGATCAGCTCGACGTCGGTGACGGGAAGGTCGAGCCGCTTCGCCGCGGAACCCGCAAGTTCCGCTACCCCGCGCGAGTGGCCGACGGTGTGCGGATCTTTCATGTCGGCGAAGTCCGCGATCGCTCGCAGGGCGTCGTCAATGCGGTCGCGCGGAACCACGCCGACAGGCGAAGGCTCAGACTCGAGCAAGTTCTCCCATGACGCCTCGGATCCCAATTCGTTCAACAGGCTCGCAGCATCTCGGACGAAAGAAGACACGAGCTCGGGGTCATGGACGCTGCCGGAACGTTTGCGGATCACCGTCACCATGTCATCGAGGCCGCGCTCCGAAGAGAAGTTCACTGCATCGTGCGCGACGTTTACGATCCGCGCGCTGAGCGGGATGGCGTCGGCTGCGACTCCGTTCGGCCATCCTTTTCCGTCCCAGCGCTCAAACACCGTACCCAGCGCGCGTTGGACCGTTTCACCTAGCCCGATCTCCCCGGCAAGCTTGACTCCCACTTCACAACTAGCTCTGTACGACGCGGCGGGAAGCTTCGGGCCTTCTGCAAGCGCCTTCGCCACAGTTTGAAGCCGGCGGATCGGTGGACGTCCTTCCCCCGCGTGGCGGATCGCCTCGGGCATCATCTCCAGCGGATTCGCGAAATCGAGGAACGCGCCTCGTCGCTGCGCCGCGATCTCGTCGTCGAAGAAGATCGCAAGCTCGTGGGCATGAGATGTGCATCCGATCCAGCGAAGGAGCGCCACGCAAAGGAGCTCTCGTAACACTTCGTCGCCGACGGAAAGAGAGCGGCCGAGTCGCATCGCGACGCTCGTCACCAGCAGCTGATTGCCTATTGGGCTCCCGACGCCGAGGTCGGTGGCGAACGACAGCACGGCAAGCAGCTCGGCGAGCCTCAGGTCCCCTTCTTGTGTCACGGAAATGGGTGCCTCCCCCGATGTGCGCGTCACGCTCCTCAAACTACCGTCGGAGGTGTCCTTTCGAGAAACGAGGAGGCCGGCATGGACACGTGGGAAGCAGGTTCGGAACTGGAAGTGATGGGTGTGAAGGTGCGGATGAGCGTTCCCGCTCACGCCACCGGTGGAGACTACTCGGTTGTCGAGCAGCTCGAGCCCCCGGGTGCGGGGAGCCCCCCGCACGCGAACAGCCGCGAGGACATCGTCATCGCCGTCGTCGAAGGAGATGTGGACGTCTACCTTCCGGACGGGACGGTTCGCCTGACGCCGGGACTTTCGATCTCCGTGCCGCGCAACACGAAGCACTGGACGCGCAATGCCGGCACGACCGTATCGAGGTCGCTTTACACGTTCGTGCCCGGCGGGTTCGAAGGATTCTTCGTCGAGGTTGCCCGGCTCGGAATGAATCCCGACCTCGAGCAAGTCGCCGAGATCTCCGCCCGGTACGCACAGAAGATTGCGCCGCCGGAAGACTCGAGTGCAACGCGCGCAAGTCGGGCGGCGACGAGGCCGGAGGAGATACCCCGGCTGTTCGAGGAGCGTTTCAACGCCGGGGAGCTCGAGGGCTTGCTAGATCTCTACGAGAGCGGCGCCGTTCTCATCCCACAACCCGGCGTGCCGGCCGTGGACGGAACGGCGCTCCGGCACGCTCTCGAGCAGTTCCTCCAGACGGGCGCCACGCTCGAGCTGGGCGAATCCAAAGTGATTCGCGCGGACGGGATCGCGCTCGTCATCCACGACGGGCATCTGTCCGGCGTCAAGGCCCCGGACGGAAGCGTCGCCGACTTGAAGAGCAGAAGCAGCGACGTCGTTCGGCGGCAGCACGACGGTACCTGGCGCATCGTCATCGACAACCCGTGGGGAACCGTCTGATTCGGGTCTCACCAACGGAGGAGGAGAAGACATGAACACGAACGAGCTCAAGGCCATCGCAACGCAGTTCTTCGATGAGGTCTGGAACCAGCACGACATCGGCGCGATCGACCGGCTGTTCGCGCCGAGCTTCGTAGACCATTATCTGTCCGTACCACGCACAGCCGATCGCGAGGGCTTCAAGCAGGAGTGCGCCTTCTACCTCACGGCGATGCCGGACACCTCGCTGACGATCGAGGATCAGATCGCTGAGGGCGACCTCGTCGTTTCTCGCGTCGTCTTTCGCGGCACGAATACCGGGCCATTCGGCCCGATGCCACCGACCGGAAAGGCCACCGAAGTGACCGGCTGCATCATCTTGCGTATCGCCGACTGGCTCATCGTCGAACGGTGGGGCAACATCGACGACCTCGGTGCTCTGCGGCAACTCGGCTTGGTGCCCGCCATGCCCGTAGTCGAATCTTTGTGACCAGCTCAGTTCGCTAGAGATCCTCGTCACGATGGCTGCTGACCCGGGTGGGTCGGAGTCCTTCTGCGCGGCAGCATCACGCCTCCTCAGTGGTAGTCGGTGATCTCAACGTCGCGTGCATCTCCGGATTCCCATCGGAAGACGATCCGCCATTGGTCATTGATCCGGATGCTGCGCTTGCCGGCGAGGTTCCCTTTGAGCGCCTCCAACCTGTTGCCCGGGGGCGCGCGCAAGTCACCCAGCTCTTTCGCGGCATTGAGCATGTCCAGTTTCGGGATCCCCCGCGCGACCGGTGCCGTTGCCAGCCCGAAGCCGGCAACGGCACCCGTACCCTGGTTCAGAAGGAGCTGTTGTATCTATGGCACGCCCAGTAGTCCAGCCCGAGCAGCGGTTTCAGATAGGTGTACTGGCCGCTCGGCGGGTCCGTGGGGCAGGGGCGACGGTTGTAGACGTCGTCGCGGACGATCAGCTCAGTGCCGAGGTATTCCTCCGTGTCCTTGTGGAACACCTTGAACGTCATCGTCTCCGCCTCGTGGGACACAACGCGGTCCAAGCCGCCAGGCGGAGCGCAGTGGATGTTGTCTCCGGGGGCCGGGGTGATGCAGTCCCAGTGAGCCTTGGTCAACTGGGCCGGAGTGTTGCCGCCCGCGATGGTCTGCTGCGCGGGCAGTGCGAGGAGCGCTGCGATGGCCGCCGCGATGGCGGCGAAACGACGGATCGTGGTCATATCGACTCCTTCGTACGGTGAGAAGAGCGCGAGCACTCTGCTCACGGCTCAGTGGTAGAAGTACGGATCTAGGACGGTCACTGGAACGATGTGCTCGACCGGCAGACCATTGCGTTCGGCGGATCTGCGGATCGAGTCGGGGTCGGGAGCGTCGTAGATGCAATACGACCGTCTGTGGTCCGGGGTCACGAACGACTGGACCCACGTCACCCCTTCTTCGGCGTTGTTATCCACGACGGTGAGGCACGCAGCCGCACCATTAGCCGTCGCAGGTATCTGCAGACCTCCTTGGGCGAACGATCGCTCTACGAGGTACCGAGGCATCGGATCTCACCTCCTTCCGGCTCTCCGCCGCCGACGTGACGACGGCAGCAAGCCTCCCGCGCGTCCGTTTGACGGCGCGTGTGACGGTGCCGATGAGGTATTGCCTATCCCGGATCTGGGCCTGAAGATGAGCGGATGCGTCTCGAGGTCAGGCTGCTGGGTACGCCCACGGTGTTGCGCGACGGCGCGCAGGTGCCGCCGCCGCGAGGAACCAAACCCTGGGCCTTGCTCGCCTACCTCCTTTTGAACCGCCCGGGGGTGAGCCGGAGCCGACTGGCCGGGCTGCTGTTCTCGGACGCGGAAGATCCGCTCGGCGCCCTGCGATGGAACCTGAACGCCCTGCGTCGACTGATCGGTGATGCCGACTCGTTCCGCGGCGATCCCATCGAGCCTCTGCTCCCGAGCGGAAGCTGGGTCGATGTGTCGGTGTTGCGTTCGGGCTCGTGGCCCGATGCCATTCAACTCGCAGGACTGGGCCGAGATCTGCTCGAGGGGGTCGCCATCGGCGGCACCCCAGCTTTCGATGCGTGGCTGACCGCGGAACGTCGGCGTGTCGGCGTCGATTCCCAGGCCGCGCTCCGAGAGGCGGCGTTGGCGCGACTCGCTGCACGCGACCCCGTTGGAGCGACGGAAGCGGCAGCGCTCCTCGTCGGCATCGACCCGTTGGTCGAGGGCTCGCACGAGTTGCTCGTGCGGAGCCTGATGACCGCCGGACGGACCGTGGAGGCAGCCAAACACCTCGAGCGTGCGACCGAGCTGATACGCAGGGAGCTCGGAGTCGAGCCCGGCACACAGCTGCTTGCAGCAGCGGAAGCGCATCCGCGCATACAGAGGGATGCCTCACACGCCGTCGAGGTCCACGCGGCGCTGGAAGCAGGTATCGCGTCGGTGTTTGCAGGCCAGGCTTCCGGAATAGAGACGCTGCAGCGCGCCGTCGCGCAGGCACGCGGCCTCGGGGATCCCGAGCTGTTGACAAAGGCGCTCCTGGGCTTGGGGACCGCCTCAGCATTCACCGACTCCGTGGTCAACGAGGGCGACGCGGCAGGCCTATACGAAGCGGTCACACTGGCCGATCAACTATCTTCGGCACGACTCGGGGCGTACGCGCGCCGAGAGCTGGGGTTCTCGCAGTATTGGCGCGCGCACTACGAGCGCGCAGAAGTGTGGCTCACTGCAGCGAGCGAGGTGGCCCAGGGCGATCCGCGTGAACAGGGACGCGTGTGGTACGTCCGCGGTTGCATCCTCACCGAAACAGCCCATTACACGGAGGCGATCGATGCGTTCGAACAGAGCGTCGCCCTCCTCGACGAAGAGCGGCTCCCGCAGGATGTCGCGTTCGCGCACGTGATGCTCGGTCGGGCGTTTCTGCTTTCGGGTGCGCTGGATCGTGCCGACGACACGCTGAGCAGAGCGCTCTCGATCAGCCGTTCTCGATGGATCTCGTTGGCGCCGTGGGCGGAATCGTTCTTGGGCGAGGTGCGCCTGGTTCGCGGCGAGGTTGCGGACGCGGCATCGATGTTCGAGCACGCTTACGCGCTCGCCTGCCACCACTATCGGACCAACAGATGCCAAAGCCTCTCGTCTCGCGGGCTCGGCCTCGTGAGCGCTGCCAAGGGAGACCTCGACGCTGCCATTCGCTGGTTCGACTTCGCCCGCACGAGAGGCCCACGGGGCGACCTACACCCGTGGTTCAGGGCATACGCCCTCGAATCACTGTGCGACGTTGCCGTCCAGCATCACCTTCCGGGTGCTCCGACTTGGATCGCCTCGCTCGAGGAGACCGCGGGCAGGCACGGCATGCGAGACCTCTTGGCCCGTGCCCTCGTACACCGCGGACGCCTCGGCGACGCGAACGCGGCCGCCGCCGGTCGCACGCTGGCCGCGGAGATCGACTCGCCGCGGCTACACGAGATGCTGGACTGACGCGTCGGCCGGCTGCTTGGCGTCCTGTTCAAGGCGGCAGCGTCGGGTCCGTCGGACCTGGAGCCTTCCATCGACGTCGCTTAGGCCGTCCACCTGAAAACGGCTGAACCGATGCTCAGGACGGCGAACCACAGCACTGCCGCCACCACAGGGATAAGAGCCACGCGCTTCGGCTGCGTTCGCACGCGTATCGCGACAAACAGGAGTCCGATCCACGCGATTTGCAGCGCGATCGCGACGCCGATCGGTGCGAGTAGGCCGGTGAACAGATAGACGAAACCGACGACCAGGTGGAGCCCAAATGCGAGGACCACGATCATGCGCGAACGTCCGGCGTCCATCTATCGATCTCCTCTTCGGCGTTCAAGCATACCTGCGTCCGACTCCCCTCCAACGGTGAAGCCCCGGCTCGATGAGCGGCGAACAGCGTCGCCAGGCCGTTTCGCTTGTAGTCGTGGGTCATCGTGCCGGCGCGACCCTTCTTCATCGGAAGTGAGGGCTGCGTGCGATCGCGCAGCTTGTGCACGAAGTCCGGGTCCTTCGACACCTTGAAGTACCGCACCCGATGAGGTTTCAAGCTCGGGGTGTCCTCCCGGACGGCGGCGAGGGCGTACGCCTTCAAGCAACGGCTTGTGCGCGCCTTAACCCCCGTGGTATGAACTGACCACGCCGCAGTGGTCGAAATGGTCAATCTTCCCGATGCGCCCCGGTCCGGGGGCCCCTACGCTGCGGTCGAGACGAAGGGGGACGCCATGACAGACTTGAAGGAGCTTCTGCCGGAGATCCGCGCGCGTCGCGCGGAGATCGAGGAGAGTCGGAGGATCCCCAGGGATCTCGCCGAGCGCCTGCGCGCGACCGGAATCTTCTCGCTCGAGGTGCCCCGCGCAATCGGGGGACAGGAGGCGTCGCCGCTGGACATCGCGCGCGTCGTGGAGACGATCGCGGC
Source organism: Actinomycetota bacterium (assembly GCA_046713235.1). Classification (GTDB taxonomy): domain Bacteria; phylum Actinomycetota; class AC-67; order AC-67; family AC-67; genus JBKKBZ01. Next base: position 7,012 of record JBKKBZ010000106.1, read on the forward strand.
AGCCGACGGCTCGACCGGCTGGGTGTCGATGATCGGCATCAGCGCGAACGGCGCGGCCGGCCTGATGTCGGAAGCCGGAGCCAAAGAGATCTACGGGCCGGACCCGACGTTGCCGACCGGGGCGCTCGCCGGGCCGATCGGTCAGTTCACCCGCGAGGACGGCGGCCTGCGGGTCAGCGGCCGCTGGTCGTTCGCCAGCGGCATCGACAACGTCGAATGGTTGTGGGCCGGTGGAATTGTGTTCGAGAACGGCGCGCCGGTCATGACCGAGCACGGCCCGGAGATCCATCACGTCCACATCCCAGTCTCGCAAGGAGAGATCATCGACACCTGGCACGTCAGCGGAATGCGCGGGACGGGCTCGAAGGATTTCACCGTCACCGACGTGTTCGTGCCCGAGCAACGGGTGTGGGCGCTGTTCGATCCGAGCGGCCACCGCCCGGAGCCCTTGTATCAGTATCCGGTCGTCTCGCTGTTCGTCGGTGCGCACGTGGCGCCGGTTGCGCTTGGCATCGCACGCGCTGCGTTGGACGAGCTGAACGAGCTGGCGCAGACGAAGGTGCCGTCGTTGAGCATGGCCGTTCTCGCCGACCGTCCCGCGGCTCAGCTGCAGATCGCCCGGGCCGAAGCGCGCCTGGGCGCAGCGCGCGCCTTCTTGTACGACTCGCTCGAGGATGTGTGGGAGACGGTATCGGTGGGGCGTGAGGCATCGTTGCGGCAGAGAGCGCTGGTACGGATCGCGGCTGTGCAGGCTGTGGAAACCGGAGCCGACGTTGCGAGAATCTGCAACGTGCTCGCCGGCGGCGGAGCCATCTACGAGACATCCGACTTCCAGCGCCACGCGCGCGATGCCGAAGCGATGCTGCACCACTTCACTGTGTCCCAGCACACATGGGAAGACGCAGGACGGGCGTTGCTCGGCCGCGCGCCGCTCGCGCCCATTTTCTAAGGGAGTAGCCGGAAACACCAGCATCACCCGAAGCACGACACAGCAGGGGTGGCCCCGAGTGGACGACTCTCGAACCACGCCTTCCGGAGAGAGCTGCCGGTGGTCTACCGGGGGAAATAGCCTGTCCCGCCCGTTCCGGTCGCTTCGCCTCTCACCTGACCGGCAGTTGTGAAGCGTCTCGACGATAGCGAAGCGATCCCGGTTCCTTTCCGTCCCCGATGCACAGGAAACGGTTCGACTCCAGCACGCGGATCGAAGGGATGTTGTCAGGGGTCGTTTCTGCCTCGATGAATCTCACACCGACCTGCGAGAGCGCCCAGTCGAGCATCGCCCCTACCATTTCGGTGGCGATCCCAGCGTTCTGATAGCGAGGCAGCACCGAGTAGCCGATCTCGATCATGCCAGCATCGGGGGGTCCCTTGAATCCAACGCTTCCACACAAGACAGGGGCACCGGGCCTGACCCGGATCGCGTACCAGCTCAGCCATCCAACCCAACCCGGGTGGGCCTTGTACAAATCCCGGAAGAACACGAGGGCTTCGGCGACGGTTTCAGGCGGCCACCCCTCCGGAACCGACGCTTCGAGCATCCTCGCGAAATGCGACCGATCTTGGACCTCGGCTTCCGCGATGGGCAACGAGCCGGCCACGATACGAAGTCGCTCCGAGCTCACTTCCACGAACCACCTCGCCGATGTTCGAATCCGTCTCGAGTAAGCCTCCAGACTCACGCGCGTCGGTGATGGTAAGGGGTCCGCCGCGTTCGATGACGGTTCGAACGACGTCACTCAGTTGGATCCGTCCTACCTGGAAAACGCGTCTGCGGTCTTGAAAGAACGGTGCGCGAACCACATCTCGATCCGCGCTAACCGCCCGATCCGGCTGGGGCTCTCTTGACGGCGAAGCAAAGCGATGTACGCTACATACATCATGAAGCGAACGCAGATCTACCTCGACGAAGACCAGGACGCCAAGCTGGCGAGACGGGCGTCCTCGGCCGGAAAGACAAAATCCACTTTGATACGGCAGGCGATCGACTTCTTCCTCGACGGTCCTTCGGACGATGCAGGGCGCTTGGCCCGGTTCCGTAGCGCGCTCGCAGACCTCGTTGAGTCGCCGCTCGACCTTCAGGATGGCAAATCGTACGTCGAGCAATTCCGCGCACTTGATCGGCGCCGGAGGGAAGATCTGGAGAGGCATCGCGGGTGAGCGTTCTTCTCGATACTTCCGTGGTCATCGAGGTCCTTCGGGGACGGCCGGCCGCTATCCACTACACATCTTCGCTCAAGGAAGTCCCGACGTGTTCGGAGATTACGCGGGTTGAAGTCCTCCGAGGCCTCCGGAGCGCCGAACGCGACTCAACTGAGAGGCTCTTCCGAGCGCTTCGATGGGCAGGCGTCGACGAGGCCGTCGCTCGCCGCGCCGGCGAGATGGGTCGCGCGTATCGACGCAGCCACATGGGGGTGGGAACCTCGGATCTCATCATCGCGGCGACTGCGGAGGAGCTTGGGCTCAAAGTGGCGACGCTGAACGTCAAGCACTTTCCGATGATCTCCGGGCTCCGGGCACCCTACCGGGGATAAACATCCGGTTCGCGCACCGTCTGGTTGCCCTTCACACGCGCAGGTCAGCGACATTGTGGTCTTGAAAGAACGGTGCGCGAACCAGTTGGCCGGACCACCCCTTGCTCTGCCTGGTTAGATCAAGTCGGCAAACTGGTCGGGCGAGAGCCCGGCCTGCCGCAAAATCGAGCGGAGGGCCCCCCTCGTGCCAACTCATCGTGAAGCGGAACGATGGTCGTGCGACCGTCGGGATGGCGAAGCTTGACGTGGCTTCCCCGCTGAGCCACCTGCTCGAAACCGGCTCGCCTGAGCGCCTTGACCGTCTCTGCGCCTGAGACGACAGGAAGCGCGGGGCTCAAGCCGAGAGTTCTATCGTGGAGATAATCGGCGGCTCAAGACCCTGGGGCAGCTCTTCGTCCTCGAAGTAGAGCTCAAGAGCCTCCTTCAGGTTCTCCAGCGCTTCCTCTACCGTCGTGCCCTGACTCGCAACTTCGATCTCAAGGCAGCGCGCAACGTACCAAGGGTCCTCATGGATAACGGCGGCTGTTAGCTTCATGCGCCAATCTTACGACGCGGTTCGCGCACCGTCAGGTTGATTTCTCTGAAGCCGCAGGTAGCGGCTCTAGTGGTCTTAACAGATCGGTGCGCGAACCGCTCACTGCGAGGACCCGAGATCGGAGCTAGTTGTTCGAATCCGGGCGCCTCCAGCGCGCCGGATCAATGCAACTAGCCAAAGCACGCTTCCGCGCACCGGAAGGTCTAGTGGAGACGATGGGATTCGAACCCACGACCCCCGGCTTGCAAAGCCGGTGCTCTACCAACTGAGCTACGTCCCCAAGCTGCGGAAACGATAGCGCGTCCGGCGGCGCTGCGAGCATGCGCCGAGCCGGTTAGTGGGGGGGTCTGGCGGAGGCGCGACCCAGGGTTTATACTGTTGGCACGGTAAATAATGCCGACCCGACCCGACCCGGCGGGGCTCGACCCGACCCGGCGGGGCTCGAGCCACCGGACGTGGGCGAAAGACGCAGGAGGCTGCCAGTGGCAACGATCGAAGGGGACCGCGACCTGGCCGTCGCACGTGCACTTGCCGCACCGACGCGGTCGGCCATCCTCGATCTCCTTCGGGAGCGTGGGCCGGCCACCGCAAAGGAAGTCTCGGAGGCGCTGGAAATCCATCAGAACGTCGCGCGAGGGCATCTTGACCTCCTCGTCCAAGCCGACCTCGCGCGTTTCGATTGGCGAAGGAATGCCGCAGGAGGGCGACCGAGCAAGGTCTACGAGCCGACGCCGGCACACACCGAGCAGGGCAGCACACTAGTTGCCGATCTGCTCGCGACGCTGATCGAAGAGGCGATGCCCAGTCTCGGCCTGGCCCGGCCGCTGGCGATGAAAGCCGGTGAACGGCTCGGCCGGCGGTTCCGTCCCGGCGGGGGAGCGCTCACCTGGGACCAGCAGGTGGAAGGGCTCGTACGCGCGCTGTCTGCCGTGTCGGCGGCCACGCGCGTAGTCGATCGCGGCGAGGACTATGTAGAGCTCGAGGATCGCGACTGCCCGTTCCGCGCCATCGCCTCGGCTCATCCCGATCTTGCATGCTCCCTGGACAAGGCTCTGAAGGAAGGCGTGATGTCGGGACTGGGAGCCGATGCGGTCGTTGAGGTCGTGACGTCAATCGCCTGGGGCGACGATATCTGCCGGGAGGTCGTTCGCTTCCGCGGAGGCTCCAAGACGTGACCACGCGCATGATCGACCGCAACGCCCACCGGTTCGGCGCCGGGATCTCCGCCGTGATTCTTGCGGCGGCGTTCGTCCTCCAATGGCACGCAGCCGTGGCGGTCATGGCCGCCGTGCTCCTGGCCGGCCCGGTCTTCGGCTTGCGCTATTCCCCGCTGGGCATGGCCTACCGCTGGTTGAAGAGAACGTTTCGCCTCGACCTCGCCGTCGAGACCGAAGAAGAAGCACCGCCGCGTTTCGCGCAACTCGTGGGTTTTCTGTTTCTCGGGGCCGCGTCGCTCGCCTTCTACGCCTTCACTGCCGAGGGCTGGGGATGGGCCCTGGTGCTGATCGTCGCCGCGCTGCAGGGATTGCTTGCGGCCAGCGGTATCTGCGTCGGGTGCGAGGTCTATAACCTCGGACGCCGCCTTACGAAAAGCGTCGCGTGATGTTGCCGCGCCTCGTTATCGCCGCCGGCCTAATGGCGGTCGTACTGGTTGCCGCGTGGGCATGGCGCCGTCGTGAGGGGCGCTTCGCCGAAGCCGGGGGAACCTTCGACCGGTCGGAGCTGGGTCTTGCCTGGCGTGACCGTCCGTCGGCGGTGATCGTCGAGTTTGGAGGCGAGCACTGCGGTTCATGCCGCATAGTGGAAGGACGCCTGGCCAAGCTGGCCGGAGAGCTTCCCGATATCCGCATCGTCACGGTTGACGTCGCGTCGTCTCCCGCGATCGCGGAGCGATACGAGATTCGCCGGGTGCCCACGATCTTCGTCACAGGACCGGACTTGCGGATCGTGTGGCGCGCCAGCGGCGTGCCGTCCGAGGAAGCGATGCGCGACGTGCTTCTCGGGCCCGGTTGGGCCGGCCGCCCGCAGCCGCGACGGCGCCCCCTGCGTGGTCGGCGTTCCGCGTTCCCCGTTCACCGCGAGAGCGCTTTTAGGCCCTGACCGCAGGTTCGGTCGCGCTACCGCGGCCTTGCTAGGGTGACGCAGTTCTCGATCCGGTTGGGGAGGTCGCCGTGCTCGCAGTTGAGGCGCTCGAGTTGTCGTTCATCATTCTGCTCGGCACGATGACGGCCGCGACTGGGCTGTTCGCCTTCTTCGTCGTAGTGCGCGTCCTCGAACCCAGAGGATTCAAGGCGCTTCGCGCCCGGATGTCGGGCAAGCGTCCGGTTCCCGGCTTCCGGCCGCCCGATTCTCGTTGAGCCGATGGCCCTGAATTTCTCGGGCGATAGACGCAGATGATCGAGGCCCGGTCTCGTCACACCGACGTCCGCGGCATGCGGATTCATTCGATCGAGGAGGGTCCGGAGGACGCGCCGGCGCTGATCCTGGTGCACGGCCTGGGCGCGTCGGTGACGCGCTGGGTTGATGCCCTGCCCATCCTGGCGCAGAGGTACCGCACGATCGCGATCGATCTGCCCGGGTTCGGCCGGTCGGACATTCCGCGAACGCGCTACACGACCTTGTGGCTCGCAGGTGCGGTGAAGAACTTCATGGATGCGCGCGGGATCGACCGAGCCGTCTTGGCGGGGAATTCGCTTGGAGGGACGGTGGCAATGCGACTTGCCGCCCGGGCGCCGGAGCGTTGCAGCGCTCTCGTGCTCGTCGGCGCCGCCTTTCCGCCGGTTTCGGGGAGCCGCCCCAACCAGCGGATGTTCCTCCGAACGCTGCTGCCGCTCGTGCCGATGATCGGTGAAGCGATGTACGAAGCGTACGGACGCCTCCCCTTCGAGCGACAGGTCGAGGAGTCGCTGCGCGCGGTCATGCGCCGGCCGGACCGGCTCGCGGCGCGAACGCGCGGGCTGTTTCTCGAGGAGGCCCGTGAGCGCCGGACGAGGCCGGAGCTGCGGCGAGCGTTGTTCTCAGCGCACCGTGCCATCGCGGCCGAGCTGTTTTTCCGCCGCAAGGAGGTATGGGCGACCGCGGCCTCGATCCGAGTCCCCACGCTGTTGGTGTGGGGAGAACACGATCTCATCATTCCCCTCGCGGCCGGCCGACACGCAGCGCAGGTGATCCCGGGCGCCGAGATAGCGGTGCTCGACGCCGGCCACGTGCCGCAGCTCGAGACCTTGGACGAGTTTTGCGACGTCGTGACGGCGTTCGTGGACCGAGCCCTGAAGGCTCGCACCGGCTAGTGGTCGGCCAGCCAGGCCAGCAATTCGGTGTTGAATTCGGTGGAGTTCTCGAAGGTGAATGCGTGACCGCCGTCGATCATGCGCAGGACGGCGTTTGGCATGCGCGCGGCGATGCGCTCCGACAGCTCCGGGGGAACGAGGATGTCCCGGCGGCCGACCAGCACGAGGGTCGGCGTCTCGATCTCGTGCAGCCGGTCGATCAAGTGGTGGTCCGACACCGCGGCAACCTGGCTGAGGAAGGCATCCTCCGATCCCTGCATCGCGATGGCCAGGGACTCGATGGTCTGGACTAGGTCCGGGTTCTCGATGAACACCCGTGGGCTGAACAACCAGAGCATCGACGCCCGGATGAGCTCCTCGCGCCCAAGGTGCGTCAGGACCATACGACCCAGGTGGTCGAGCCGGGAAGTGTAGGCGTTGCGCTCGGCCCAGGTGGAGACGAGCACCAGTGAGCGCAAGCGTTCCGGCGCCTTGAGCGCAAGCTCTTGTGCAATGGCGCCGCCCATCGAGATCCCAACCACGTGTGCCCGGTCGGCGCCACACGCGTCTAGGACGGCGAGCGCGTCGGCGGCCATTTCCTGCATGGCGTACGGGCCGGGAGGCGCCGACGACCGGCCGACACCGCGGTTGTCGAAGGTGATCACCCGGTGCTGCGCGGCCAGCGCCGGTGTCTGCATGACCCACATGCTCGAGTCGGCGGCGAGCCCCATGATGAGCAGCACCGGAGTGCCGTCACCGGTCACGTCGTAGTGGATATCGGCGTTGCCCGAACGCACGGTCGGCATGCGTACCTCCTCTTGCCGGCTCCTCAAAAGAGTAACCGGGCGAGCCGGGCTAGTCTGATGGTGTGGATGTGACCGCTCTGCCTCCGGTCGTAGTGCTACGCCTGCGGGGACCGGCGCTCAAGTTTCTTCACGACGTCTCCACGCAGGATCTCGCCGGTCTCGGCCCGGGCCGGTGGCGCCTCGCGGCATTCCTCGACGACAAGGGGCGGGTACTGGCCGAGGCTCGCGTGCTGGCTCACGAAGACGGGGCGATCCTCATCGCGGAGAGCGCCTCTCGGGAAGGGCTCGAGCGAGCCGTCGTGCGGGTGGCGCCGCTTGCCGGCGTCGAGGTGCAGGTCGAGCAATGGGAGGCGCTGCGCGTGCGCGGCCGTGCTTCGGTTCCCCACGGGCTCCCCGAGGACGGTTGGGCGGAAGCCGACGGGGCACTCACGCTTTCGGCGGGATGGGACGGCACCGGGGTCAACGTGTTCGCGCCCTCTGTGGGTTCGATCCGCGACCGACTCATCATTGGCGGAGCCACGGGCGGGGATCGCGAAGAGATCGAGGAGGAGCGGATCGCTCGGGGCCGCCCGCGCTTCGGTCTCGATATCGATGCCGGCAGCCTCATCAACGAGACGCCGCTGCTCGAGCACGCGGTGTCGATGTCGAAGGGGTGCTATCCGGGCCAGGAGTCGGTTGCGCGCGTGCACAACCTCGGACGCGTTCGACGCCTGTTGGTGGTGCTGGAGGTGGATGCGCGCGTGGAGCCGGGCGACGAGGTCGCGCTGGAATCTGCAGCGATCGGCCGTGTGACTAGCGCAGCCGGACGTTTCGCGCTGGCGGTCGTTACGCAAGACCTTGAGCCCGGTGCGGGGGTCCGGGTGGGATCCGCATCAGCAACCGTGGCCGCCCCCGCTGGTTATGAGGGCGGCGGCAAGACTTCGCTGGGAGGGTCATAAGTCCGCAGAATGAATTTTCCCATGAGCGGCACAGCGAACGAGTATTTGCCAAGCCTGTTCTTGTAGATCAGCCCCTGTTCGCCGAGGCTTCCGAGCATCTGGTTCGCGTGGCTCGCCGAGAAGGGCTTTGCGAGAATGCGATTCGATTGAGCGACAAGTTCCTGGATCGTGAACTCCTCGTCGGCATGTTCAAGGGTCGCGACCACCCAGAGCAGCTGTCGTTGCCGATCCGTGACCTTGGCCCAACGTCCGGCGAAGAAGTCGCTATCTAGCTTGCGCTGAATCGCTTCAATGGGAACCTGGGTTGTCTCTTTGTTCGCGACTTGCTGGATGAAGACGTCGTACACCTCGCGGCAGATAAACTGAATGAAGTAAGGGTAGCCGCCGGATTCGTGAGTGATAGTGTTCACCGACCCCTCGCTGAACTTGATCGGGCAGTTGGCAACCTCAAGAGGTTTCAGGATCGCCTCCCGACTCTCGACGTCATTCAGTCTGCCTACGGTTACGACCCGGAACATGCGCTCAGAATAAGTACGTGCTTCAACGAGCCCAGGAAATAGCGTTGGCAAGCCGGTAAAGACAAGCATGAACGGAATGCCTTTCTTCTGGATGGATTGAAAGACGTCTAGAAGAACAGACAGAGGGAACTGCTCCTTCGCAGCGCTGTCGGAGAGGTTTTGCGCTTCATCGTAGGCAAACACCACTCGATGTCGCTCCTGTTGACTCAGGTGCAGCCAGGAGAATTCCAGAGCCGCCTTGATCTTGTCGGAGACAAGACCAGGCGTGCTGTCGAACATAGCCACCAGCATCTCGTGTGAAAGTGGAACGAGGGTTTTTTTGACCGGACGATTGAACCCCAGGCTCTTCTCAAGAGCTGCTGGAACGCTGATGGTCGAAGTGATAACCGCGAGATCCGCGAGGATTCGACGTGCAAGGCTTGTCTCGCTCACGCTTGCGGATTCCGAAAGATCCGTACCCGCCCAGAGCCATCCTTTTTTGATGGCACGTGGCTTGAAAGTATCTAGGAGCACAGTCTTGCCGACACCGCGAAGACCGGTGAGAACCAAGTTCTCCAGAATCGTCTTCTGTTCGAGGAGGCGATCAAACTCACGGTACTCCCGCTCACGTCCGGCCAGGTGAGGGGGCATATGTCCGGCCCCTGGTCGATAGGGGTTCTCGAAGTCCGACACTTTCATACTCACTTAGTCCCTCATCTTGATTTAGGAGTATACCTCAGTTTAGATGTACGGCTAATCTGTTGTCAACACCCTCTGTCGTTGGGGGGACTTGCTTCGGGGGAAATCTGAAGGCTGAGAGTATTGGTCAGGCCTTCAGTGGGACCCAGGAGCGGTCGGCCAGGGAGTCGATGTCGCTGAACAACAAGCCCGTATCCGAGACCGTGATCAGCCGGGAGCCGATCACCAACGTGCGGGTGATCGACGGGGGAAAGTCTTCCGGCGTCCGCCGGCTCGCGTGCGTGAGCCGGCGCGGCTCGCCGAAACCGCCCTTGGCCGAGACCTTCATTACGAGCGCTCCCCGGAACTCCTTGTTTCCTTCGTAGATTGCGCCAGGAAGCGCCATCAGGCCCTTGGGAGCCCAGTAGAGAAAACCGTGGTGGTCGTTTTCCACGTCCGAAGAGCCCTGGGTGCCGACGATGCGTTCGTGAAGCCGCGTGGGCTTGGCCGGGTCTGAGACGTCGAACAAAGAGAACTGGAGGCCGCCGGTGCTCCCGGCCGCGTCGGCCGCGCGGCCCACGCCGATCAGTTGGGTATCGGAGATCGGGTGGAGGTACGACGAGAATCCCGGGATCTTCAGCTCGCCCCTCACCTTGGGCGAACGAGGATCCCGAATGTCCACCACGTAGAGCGGATCCACCTGCCGGAACGTCACCACATACCCCATCGGGCCGATGAATCGAACGGAGTAGATCCGCTCTCCCTTTCCGAGATTGCCGACGGAGCCGACTCGAACCAGCTCGGCATTCT
>JBKKBZ010000107.1:0-27433 GCA_046713235.1 Actinomycetota bacterium
TCCCCCTCTCTCGCCAAGGCATGCGCACCAATGCGAACGGTACCGGGGGGCGCACACGGCGGCAACGCGAAACCCCCCGAGAGGTACCTAACGAGAAGCCAGAAGGGTGGAGTCTGATACCCCTAGGGGGTATAGTGAGGTTCATGAAGACCGCCGCGACCGCCGCCGACACTCTCGACCTCGACCTCCAAGGAATGACCTGCGCCTCCTGCGCGGCGCGCATCGAGCGCGTGCTTACCCGGCACCCCGGCGTCGTCGAGGCATCGGTGAACTTCTCCACCGAACGTGCGCACGTTGTACTCCGTCCGGGAGCGGCGTCGCCGGACGATGTGATCGAGGCCGTGGCGCGTGCCGGCTACGGCGCCCGGCCCCACGTCGCCGAGGACACAGGCGACGACGACACCACACGCCGGGCTTTTGGTCGCTTCGTTCTGGCGGCAGCCCTCGCCGCTCCTGCCATGGTCTTGGCCATGGCCGGGGGAGATGCGTGGACGATGTGGGCGGCTGGAGCCCTCGTGACCCCGGTGCAGTTCGGGGCCGGATGGCCGTTCCTCGCCGGAGCGTGGCGTCTCGGCCGGCGCGGCGAAGCGAACATGGACACGCTTATCGCAGTCGGTACGCTTGCCGCCTACGGATACAGCGTGTGGGCGTTGCTTGCCGGACGCGAAGATGCCTACTTCGAAACAGCCGGGACGATCGTCGCGCTGGTGTTGCTCGGCAAATATCTGGAAGCCGGAGCCCGCGGGCGTGCGTCGCAGGCCATCCGGAGGCTGATCCGCATGGGCGCGAAGCAGGCACATGTTCTTCGGGACGGCGTCGAGCGCACCATTGCCGCTGAAGACCTTGTCCCCGGTGACGTTGTGGTCGTGCGCCCGGGAGAGAAGGTGCCGGCCGACGGTGTGATTCGCGCCGGAGAGTCGGCGATCGATGAGTCCCTAGTAACCGGCGAGAGCCTCCCGGTCGAAAAGGCTGCGGGCGACGAGGTAGTCGGAGGAACGATCAACGGTGACGGAACATTGACGATCGAGGCGATCCGCGTGGGCGCCGATACCGTCCTCGCGCAGATCGCACGCCTCGTGGATGAGGCGCAGACGTCGAAGGCGCCAATCCAGAAGCTCGTAGACCGGGTATCCGGCGTATTCGTCCAGGCGGTCCTGCTCATCTCCGCCGCAACGTTTGCGGGGTGGATGGCCACCGGTCACGGGGTGGGTGCGTCGCTGGTTCCGGCCGTCGCCGTCCTCATCGTTGCCTGTCCCTGCGCGATGGGCCTGGCGACTCCGGCTGCGATCATGGTCGGCACCGGACGCGGGGCGCAGCTCGGAATTCTGATTCGCGGCGGAGAGGCGCTGGAACGATCGCGGGCCATCGACACCGTCGTCCTCGACAAGACCGGAACCGTCACGGAAGGGCGAATGACGCTCACCGATCTGATCGCAGACGAGTGGAATCGGGATCCGACCACCCCGGACGAGGTCCTCGGGCGGGCGGCGTCCGTCGAAGCGGGGTCGGAGCACCCGATCGCGCGCGCCGTCGTAGATGGCGCGCGGGACCGCGGCGTGCCGGTCGTCCCGGCCGTTGGGGTGAGGGCGGAACGCGGGCTCGGTGTGCGCGGCATGTCCGGCGGTACCGAGGTATTCGTCGGCCGGCCCCGGTACCTTGCCGAGCGTGGATTGATGTCGTGCGCCGAGCTGGACGAGCGTCGGGAGCAGCTCGAGGCGGAAGCCAAGACGGCGTTCGCCGTCGGCTGGGAGGGACGCGTGCGGGGGCTCATCGCGGTGTCGGACGCACCGAAGGCCACAGCAGCAGCGGCCGTGCGCGCGCTTCACAACAAGGGCCTCGGCGTCGTCATGCTCAGCGGGGACAACCGGCCGACGGCTGAAGCGATAGCACGGAAGGTGGGCATCAAGCGCGTCGTCGCCGAGGTGCTGCCCGGCGACAAGGTGGAAGCGATCCGCCGGCTGCAGTCTGAGGGGTTCAGGGTCGCAATGGTCGGGGACGGAGTGAACGACGCGCCGGCCCTGGCACAGGCCGACCTCGGCATGGCAATCGGAGCCGGAAGCGACGTCGCGATCGAGGCCGCCGATATCACGCTGGTGGGGAAGGATCTTCGAAGTGTCGCGACCGCCGTCCATCTGGCCCGCCGTACGTATCGAACCATCGGACAAAACCTGTTCTGGGCGTTCGCGTATAACGTGACGCTGATTCCGCTGGCGTCGGCCGGGATCGTCAAACCGGTTTTCGCGGCCGGGGCGATGGCTCTGTCCAGTGTGTCGGTTGTCGCAAATGCGCTGCGCCTGCGACGAGTCCGGCCCGTCGAGTCCTAGAGGAGGAGGAGCCTGTGGCGAACATCGAGGTCAAAGTCGTCGGAATGACATGCGGTGGGTGCGAGCGAAGCGTCGTCGGGGCTCTGTCGCGGCTCGGCGGGGTGACGGAGGTCACCGCCGATCACCGAACCGGCGTCGTGCACGTGGAATCTCAGGCAGATCTCGACCAGGACGCCGTGCGGTCCGCGGTGGAGGACGCAGGCTACGAGATCGTCGAGGTCGGCCAAATACCACGAAACGGCGACCGGATACGCGGGATGCCCGAAGGCCGGTAGCATTAGGCCATGAACGAAGACCGGCGTCGCAGGGTCGTCATCATGGGGGCGGCCGGGCGAGACTTTCACAATTTCAACACCGTCTATCGCTGGGATCCCTCGCACGAGGTGGTCGCGTTCACCGCGACCCAGATTCCCTACATCAGCGGACGTGTCTACCCACCTTCACTTGCGGGCCACCTTTATCCAAAGGGAATCCCGATCCTTGAGGAGCACGAGCTCGCCGACCTTGTTCGTCGCGAGCGCGTGGACGAGGTGATCTTCGCGTACTCGGACGTGTCGCACATGCACGTGATGCACGCGGCGTCGATCGCCCTTGCCGCAGGTGCCGATTTCCGCTTGCTCGGTCCCGAATCCACGTTTCTCACCGCAAACATCCCGGTGGTAGCGGTGTGTGCGGCGCGAACCGGCGCCGGCAAGTCGCAGACCACGCGGCGCGTGCTGACCGCGCTCCGCAACCGCGGCAAACGAGCCGTCGCCGTCCGTCATCCGATGCCGTACGGCGACATCGAAGCCCAGCGCGTCCAGCGGTTCGCCTCGATGGCGGATCTCGACGCGGCGCGGGTCACGATCGAGGAACGAGAGGAGTTCGAGCCGCACATCGCCCAGGGTGACGTCGTGTACGCGGGCGTCGACTACGGAGAGATCCTCGAGCGCGCTCAGGAGGAGGCCGAGATCATCGTATGGGACGGAGGCAACAACGATCTCCCCTTCCTCCGCCCCGACCTGCACATCGTCGTCGTCGATCCGTTGCGACCCGGCCACGAGCGCCGCTATCACCCCGGCGAGACGAATGTGCGCATGGCGCATGTCATCGTGATCAACAAGGTCGATGCCGCAACGGAAGACCAGGTTGAGTCGGTCGAAGAATCGGTTCGGGCGCTCAATCCGGCTGCGATTGTGATCAGGGCACGCTCGCCGATTACGTTTGAAGAGCCGGTGGATCTCGTCGGCAAGCGCGTGCTGGTCGTCGAGGACGGACCGACGCTGACCCACGGCGAGATGGCGTTCGGCGCCGGTGTGCTCGCAGCTCGCCGCGGCGGTGCGGCGGAAATCATCGATCCACGGCCGTACGCCGTGGGGTCGATTCGCGAGACCTACGAGATGTATCCGGAAGTGGGCTCTTTGCTGCCGGCGATGGGGTACTCGGACCAGCAGGTGAAGGAACTGGCCAAGACGATCAATGCCAGTCCTGCCGAGGTGGTCATCATCGCCACTCCCGTCGACCTGCGGCGCATCGCCGACATCGATCCACCGGCCGTCCGCGTGACGTACGAGCTTGAGGAAATCGGTTCACCTACCCTCGCCGATTTGCTGGCTCGCTTCGGCGAGTAGTCGTCGCACATGCGGGTCGTCGTCGCCCTAGGCGGCAATGCCATACAACAGCGGGACGAGACCGGAACTGCGGCCGAACAACGCGCGGCAGTTCGCGAGGCGTGCGACTCCATTGCTCGCGTCGCTCCGGGCAACGAGCTGATCATCACGCACGGCAACGGACCTCAGGTCGGTCTGCTCCTCGCTCAGAACGAAGCGGCCTCACCTCGCGTACCGGGGATGCCGCTGGACATTCTGGTGGCCGAGACCCAGGGGATGCTCGGATATCTGATCCAGCAAGAGTTGCGCTCCGCACTCAAGCGGCTCGGCGACGAACGCCCGGTGGTGAGTGTGGTTACGACCGTGCTGGTCGACCCCACCGATCCTGCGTTTCTGCGTCCGACGAAGCCGATCGGGCTCTTTCTCACCGGACCAGCGGGGGAGCGGCTCAAGCAAGCCGGGATTCCGGTAACCGACTCCGGCGACGGCCGGTGGCGGCGAACGGTGGCCTCTCCCGCACCGGTGGCAATCGTAGAAGAGGTGGCGATTCGGGCGCTGATTGAGGCAGGATGCGTCCCGGTCGTCGCCGGCGGTGGGGGCGTGCCGGTGGTTGCAGAAGGCAGCGGGACACGGGGACTCGCGGCCGTGATCGACAAAGATCGAACGGCTGCCCTGCTGGCCCGCATCCTCGAGGCCGACCTCCTCCTGATCCTCACAGACGTGGAGGGAGTCCTGGTAGACGGCCGAACCGTTCGGTCCCTGGCCGCCGGGCATGCCGCGGCAGGTTTGGCTGCGGGAGCGTTTCCGGAAGGATCGATGGGACCCAAGATCGAGGCCGCACTCGATGCCCGGCGAGCCGGGATCCGGGTCGTTATCGCTTCGCTTGAGCGCGCCGCCGATGCCGTGGCCGGCTCAGCCGGCACCGAGATTAGTTAGGCGAGCGATTCGCGCCGACCCGGGGAATACGGTACAGATACGGCCCGTCATGGAAGTTGTGGTTCTGGTGAAGCAAATCCCCGACCCCGCGAACCCGGGAGAGCTCGTCGACGGCCGCTTGAAGCGCGAGGGCGTGCAGAACGTCATGGACCCTGGAGACGAGTACGGGGTCGAAGCGGCGCTTCGGCTGGTCGACCAACACGGCGGTGAGGTCAACGTCGTCTCGATGGGGCCGGCCAGCGCCATGGAAGCCATTCGTCGGGCACTCTCGATGGGGGCACACAAGGGCATCCTCGTCACGGACGCCGCGCTTGCCGGCGCCGACGCGCTCGCCACGGCACGAGTGCTTGCAACAGCAATCAAGCGCGGGCCGTTCGATCTCGTCATCGCGGGGGTCGAGTCCACGGATGGATACACCGGCACCGTTCCGGGGACCATCGCCGAGTTTCTGGGCGTCCCGCAGTCGACCTTCGCGAAGGAACTGTCGATCGAGAACGGCACGCTGAGCGTGCGGAGACAGACCATCAAGGGGTACGAGGTCGTTGAGACGTCTTTGCCGGCGGTGATCACCGTGACCGCCGGGGTCAACGAACCTAGGTACCCGACCTTCAAGGGGATCATGCAGGCGAAGAGCAAGCCGGTGGAGCAGCTCTCGGCGGCAGACCTCGGCCTTTCGGCGGACGACGTCAAAGCTACGCAGGATGTCGCCGGCGTGACCGACGCTCCGGCCCGCGGGGCGGGCGAGAAGTTCGAGGACGACGGGACCGGGGCCGTAAAAGTGGCGGAGTTTCTGAAGACGGCGAAGATGATCTGACGTGGCCAAGATCTGGGTGTACGCGGAAGTCGCTCAAGACGGGACGCCGGACAAGGCGAGCCTCGAGATCTTGACGAAGGCGCGCACCCTCGGTGCCGACCTGGAGGCCGTCGTCCTCGGGCCCGGCGCCTCGTCGGCGGCCGGTGTCCTCGGTGACTACGGCGCTACCGTGCTCCACGCGAGCGACGATGCGGTGTACTCGGACCATGTGGCGCAGCCCATCGCGCACGCGCTGGCGGAGCTGGCGAGCCGGCACGGTCCCAACGTGATTCTCTTTCCGTATTCCTACGACTCTCGCGACGTCGCCGCCCGCGTCTCGGCAAAGCTCGGCTCTACGCTGATGGCCGGCGCGACCGATGTGCTCGGAGTCGACAAGGCCCAAACGGCGATTTTCGGCGGTTCGAAGGTCGTCGACGTGACACTGAACGGCCCGGACCCCAAGCTGGTTCTCGTCCGGCCCAAATCCTTCGAGGCGGAGCCCGGCGGAGGACCCGCCGCGCAACTCTCCCAGGTGAACGTCGAGATTCCTCAAGAACTGCAGAAGTCGAAACGCGTGGAGCGTCACGAGGAGGAGGCGACCGGTCCGAAGCTCGAGGACGCGCCGGTCGTCGTCTCCGGAGGCCGCGGTCTGCAGCAAGCGGACAACTTCAAGCTGCTCGACGATCTCGCGGGTGCGATCGGCAACGCGGCCGTGGGCGCCAGCCGGGCGGTCGTAGATGCCGGATGGGTTCCGTACAACATGCAGATCGGCCAGACGGGGAAGACCGTGAAGCCCAAGGTCTACATCGCGATCGGCATCTCCGGCGCCACGCAGCACATCGTGGGTATGAAGTCGTCGGAGCGGATCATCGCGATCAACAAGGACGCCGACGCCCCGATCTTCTCGCTCGCCGACCTCGGCATAGTCGGCGATGCCCTGAAGATCGTTCCGGCGCTCACCGAAGAGATCAAGTCCCGCAGGGGCTGAGCCTACGGCACCCAGACGCCGATGCGGTTCCCGTCGGGGTCGCGGAGGACCGCAAAGGCTCCCGCCTGTTCGGAGATGAGCTGCGGCTCCTGATCGACCGTCCCACCCAGCTGCCCGGCC
This sequence comes from Actinomycetota bacterium, assembly GCA_046713235.1. Lineage (GTDB taxonomy): Bacteria > Actinomycetota > AC-67 > AC-67 > AC-67 > JBKKBZ01. Next base: position 6,751 of record JBKKBZ010000107.1, read on the forward strand.
TTGTCCATCGCCTCGAGGAGTCCCTCAACGGCCACGTACACGAGGGCCCCGTCGCCGCGGGTGAACCCGGCGTCCACGAGTGCCAGCCCGCCGTTGATGGACTCTCCCGCGTCGATGATGAGATACTCGCGATCGAAATCGGCAACCCGGCCGAAGCGCCATCCGAAGAGTTCCCCGTAAAAGTGTGCCGCGCGCTCCAGATCGGCGACGGGGATCTCGAACCAGACAACCGGTCGTCCGGGCATGGGGCTCACGCCCGGGATTCGAGGGCTTCGTGTAGTTGCCGGAGGAACAGGCCCACATCGGTAACCATGCCGATCGACTGAATCGATCCGCGATCCATGAGCTTCGTGACCGCGGCTGGATTGATATCCACGCAGACCGTCGTCACCGATGCCGGCAGCATGTTTCCGGTGGCGATCGAATGCAGCATCGTGGACACCATGATCGCCATGCCGAGCCCCGGAACGTGCGCCCGCATTGCGCGTTGGGCTTCTATCATCTCCGTTATGACGTCCGGCATCGGCCCGTCGTCACGGACGGATCCCGCAAGCACGAAAGGAACGCCGTGTGTGATGAGCTCGTACATGACTCCGGAAGTGATCACGCCCTCTTCGACGGCGGCCTTGAGAGACCCCGCACGACGCACCGCATTGATGGCCCGGATGTGGTGTTCGTGGCCGTGCTCGGCCGGGGTGCCCTCGGAAAGAGAGACTCCGAGCGACGTTCCGAACATCGCCGCTTCTGCGTCGTGAGTCGCGAGTGCGTTGCCTGCGAACACCACGTCCACCCAGCCGTTGCGCACGAGACGCGCGAAGGCATCGATGGAGCCGGTGTGCACGACTGCGGGCCCCAGCACCCAGCAGATCTTCTTTCCGCTTTGTTTCACCGAACGCGCCGTCTGGGCGATGCGCTGAACCATGAGCCATTGCGGCTTCTCGCTCGACACCGTGGAGGACATGAACGTGAACGCCGGTTCTCCGGTCCCCATCGTCCTGGGGCGCTCAAGCGGGTGGACCTTGACACCCCGGTAGCCACACACGACGAGGTCCCCGGCGTGAATCTCGCCCATCGGGAGCGTGAAGGCGGCCCTTTCGCGGACGACGATGGCGCAATCCATCTCCGGATTGGCAACCGGAGTCCAGGTTCCGTCGAGCCTGACCTCGGTCTCGAGATTCGTCGTCGAGTAAAAGCCGTCGGGCAGCACGGCGTCGCGCTCGGCCGGGTTGAGGACGGCATCGGCTTCCTCGTGCCGGCGCGCCCCGAGGACGGCAAGTGCGTTCAACAACCTTTCCAGCGTATCCGGGTCGGCAGTCACTTCGATCCGGGCGAAGCTGGGATCCTCATTGGTCTTTCCGACGTCTATTTGGAGGATGCGGTACTCGGCGCTGGCCTCGACGATCTCATCGAGGGCGCGAGGAAGGATCAATGAATCGATGATATGCCCGCGTAGCTCGACGACCTCGGTCGCGCGCGTCATCGCCGCGTCTTTGGCGAGATCGCGAAGCAGTCGCCGAGACACGCGGGAATCAGCCGTCCTCCTCGGGAAGAAGCCCCGGCTCGGCCGGCTCCTCTTGGGCTGCGAAGCCTTCCTCCAGGGCTCGCTGCATCTCCGCGATCCGCTCGGGGAGCTCTTCTTGGATCAGGCGCCGGGCTTCGTCCACCTTGTCGGCGTCGACGAAGATCCGGCCGCGCGAGGAATCACCGAAAATGCTTCCGTAGGGCTGGCTTTCCGCGCTGTCGAGCGGAGCCTTGGAGAAGGCGAAGATGCCGTGCTCGTGCAGCAAGTCCAGAACGATCGGCGCTTCCAGTGGTTCGAAGTGCCCGAGGTGCGCCGTGTTATGCGGAGGCTCCATCGGCTTTTCGGCGTCGTTCGACATCTTGCGTCCTTATTCTTTCTCGTGATCCCGGAAGAACTGGGCGGAGCGTTCGAAGATGATCTGGCGATCGTAGTCGAGTGTGGCAACGTGATATGAGCGCTCAAGCCAAACCACTTCTTTGTCGGTCGAAGAGATCCTCTCGTAGATGCGGGGGGTGTTGCCCGGCGGGACGACATGATCCTGGCGGGACACCAAAAGCAGTGCCGGACAGCGCACGGCAGCGAGGTTGTCGTGCACGCGCTTCATATAGTCGAGCACCTGCGCCGTGGCCTTCGTGGAGATCTTCGGATAGCACAGTTCGGTCTGTGTGGGGTCGGCCACGTCGTTCCCGAGCCCCTTGAGAAAGAGATTGACCTTGCCGAGGACGGGAGCGAGTTTGGTCCGAGGATCGTCGTTGTACACGCTGGCATTGATCGCAACCAGTCCCCCGACCACGTCGGGATACCGCGCCGCCAGATCTAGAGTGATCGTGCTGCCGAACGACAGCCCGGCCAGGAAGATTGTCGAGCACCGCTCACGGAGGCCGCGGAGCGACATCTCGGCTTCGCCGACCCAGTCGCGCGCCGTCGACGATGCGAGGTCCCGCAACGTCGTCGCGTGACCCGGAAGCCTGGGGCAGAGAACCGTGTAGCCCTCGCCTGCAAGGTATTCGCCCCAGGGGCGAAGGCCTTGCGGAGAGCCGGTGTATCCGTGGACGAGGAGCACCCCGGTCTCGCCCCCCTCGAAGCCGAACGGCTCGGCTCCCTCCCACACCGTCATCGGATCCTCCTCGGCGCTTTCACGCTTCCCGGACGTCTCATTATCGCCTCCCGGCGTCCGGAAAGGTGCTTGAGCCGGGGCGCGACCCCGGGGTAGGGTGATGCGTTCGCGAAATCACACGCCTGGACGCGGTGCACGTCGGTCGGGAGCCGGGAGGAGCCGTGTTCTACTGGATCCTGAAGCACATTGTGCTGGGGCCGATTCTGAAGGCCCTGTACAAGCCGTGGGTCGAGGGCCTGGAGAACGTGCCGGAGGAGGGGCCGGTAATCCTGGCGGCCAACCATCTCTCGTTTATCGACTCTTTTTTCATTCCCCTGGCCGTTCCAAGGCGCGTCGTATACCTGGGTAAGAGCGACTATTTCGGCAAATGGTATTCGTGGTTTTTCCGGGGCGCCGGGGTGATTCCGGTGGAGCGGGAGGGGGGCGAAAAGAGCGAGACGGCTCTAGACGCCGGCACCGAGCAGCTCCGGCGCGGGCTTGCGGTGGGAATTTACCCCGAGGGCACGCGATCGCCGGACGGCCGGCTGTTCCGGGGCAAGACGGGTGTGGCGCGGATGGCCGTCCGCAGCGGCGCTGCGATCGTACCGGTCGGCGTCATCGGAACCTTTGAAGCGCAGCCCCCAGGCCGGAAGATGCCCCGCGTCACCCAGCTCGGCGTCCGGTTCGGCGCGCCGATCGACGTTTCTCGCTACGAAGGAAAAGAGGATGACCGTTTCGTGCTGCGCTCGATAACGGACGAACTCATGTACGAGATCATGATGCTCTCTGGTCAGGAGTACGTCGACGAGTACGCGTCCAAGGTCAAGAAGCGGATGGCCGAAGGCAAGCTTCCTTACGAGCCGCCCTCGGTCGCCCCGCCGCGCGAACCGGAACGCGCCGCCAGTTGAGGTGAGCCGCATCCTCATCCGAAGCAGGTGCCTCCCCATGAACATGGTGGCCGGAATTCGCTCGATCTTCGGTGGTGAGATCCGTGGGTACACGGATCTTCAACGGTGCGGCCCTTAACCGGGCCGGGTGGGTTCGATTCCTTCCGCCTCCGCCTCCGCCTCCGCCTCCGCCTCCGCCTCCGCCTCCGCTTCCGCCTCCGCACTTCCGCCTCCGCTTCCGCCTCCGCTTCCGCCTCCGCTACCAGCGGAAATGCGTCGTTCGGCGAGTACCTAAGATCAGCGCCGGAAGGCGATGGCGCCGAAATGGCGCCGAAATTTCTGATGTAAAGCCCCAGGTCACGCGATTTTCTTACCCGCGCGCTGATAGGTAAGATTTCGGTCTTTCCGTCTGAGAGGGTGCCACCTGCCGTGTCTGGCATGCCAAGGGTGGCATCTGGCATAATGCGAGGGTGATACGAGAGATCCTCAACCAGGTCGTCCCTAGCGCGAAGGTGACCGAGCGCAGGGGGGAGGTGGAACTCCGCCTCCCCGACGGTCTTGTGTCTCGGTTCAGGATCGTCAAAGACACCGACGAAGTTGGGCCGGATGCCGAACCGAGCGTCCTGTGGCTCAACAACGCTGATCCGCGAACCCTCAAGTCACTCCGCGACTCTGGGATCTCCTTCGTGACGGCGCACGGACAGGTGTTCCTCCGCGCGCCGGGCGTCTACGTCGATGTTCGTCCATCTCGTTCGATCAGCGATCCGGACCGGATGCGCAACCCGTTCAGTCCCCGCGGCCGCCAGGTCTGCGTGAGCCTTCTTCTGAACCCCGAGCGGGATTGGACGGTGAGTGATCTCGCCGCCGCGTCGTCGGCATCCCAGAGCTTCGTCTCGCGTGTCGCTACGGGGTTGGAGGACCAGGGTTTTGTGGAGGTGGACGCAACAGGGCTCCATCCCGTACCCGAGTTGCTGTTCGCCGCACTCGCGGAGAATTGGCCGAGGCCAACCGCGTTCTACACCGGACGCGTGCCGCGCATAAGCGAGGCAGCGATCAGCGGAGGACCGGCATACGAGAAGCTCGGTCTGGCCGTTCCCGCGGTTCCCCGGATCTACGTTGCCAGCCGCGATCAACTGCGACTACTCGTGGTGCAAACACATGCAACGTCCTCGACGTCGCGCATGGCGGATTGGGAAGTTGTGTTCCAACCGCTTCCCGTGCAGAACTCGATCGCGCCAAATGTCGTCGTCGCGCTCGAACTAGCGCGGGATCCGCGCGGCCGAGAAGTGTTGCGCTCTAACCGGATCGTGTCGTGGCCGATCCACGGGTAGTGGGCGTACCGACCATCGTGGCCGAGACTCTCGGCTCGTTGAATCGCGCGCTCGGACAGCAGGTGATGCTCGTGGGCGGTTGGGCCGTGCACTGCCGGCTCGTGCTTGCGGACCGCAGAACACGGCCAACTGAGGACGTCGATGTCGTTCTTGGTCGCGAGTTGCGCCCCGCAAGGGCAGCGCTCAAGGCGATCAACGCGGTCCAGGATGATCCTCGACATGTGGCGCGTTTGAGCGGGCTACCTCTCCTGGTGGACCTGCTCGCAGATGACGTTGAGGAAGCCCTTCGGCTGGAGCCCGGGGTTTTGTATGACGAGGACGGCCTCGCGTTGATGGTGCCGCCGTTCGCCGATCTTCTCGCCCCGCGCGCGGAGCACGTAGATCTCATCAGCGGGGAATCGACGGTTGACGTTCTGCTCCCGAGCGCCGGGGCGCTCTTCGCATGCAAGGTCGGCAACCTCTATCTCGAGTTTCGCCAACCTGCGAAATGGGCGAGCGACGGACTGGACGCATTGGCCCTGCTGGAGGCCTACGGGCCGGCGCACATCAGCGAAGACCTGTCGTCGGCCCCCATGGAGAGACGTAGCTTCCTCGCAGACCGCCTTGAGAACGTGGGCTTCGGCGGTCTCGCGGCCCAATCCCGAGTGGCAGGCGGCGATCCCTACCCGGAGGGCGCGATCGCGGTGCCAGCGCTGGTTCTTCTGCTTCGCACTGAGCCGGCAGTGGCGGGAGCAGGAGCAACTGTGGCGGTCGACGCCGGGGCCGCGCCGGTGCCCGGCGCAACCCAGCCACGCCGCTTCCACGGCACAGTGAAGTTGGACGCGACGCGCGTTGGACGCGACGCAAGTCGCATAGCTGACGAAGTGATCGCGCATCTCGCCGGACTCATCGGAGCGAACGTCGAAGTGACGCTAGAAATCGAAGCCGAGATCCCATCAGGCACTCCAGATCACGTCGTGCGCACGGTTACGGAGAACAGCCAGACCTTGAAGTTCACGAGCCAAGGGTTCGAGGCCGAATAGCAGGAGGTTGATCGCGTCGATGGATCACCGGCACGTCCTCTTGCGGCAAGCACAGCGAGCGAGATCCCGAGCACGAGGAGTCCGAGGAAGTTACCGAGCAGGATCCAGCTTCCCGTCGCCCAGCGACCGATGTGCGCGATCACGGCATCAACTCGTTGAGACGCCGGTCCAGTTCTTGCCGCCGTCGGTGGTCTTGTAGATCTTCGAGGAATCGGCGGCGTAGGCGATGTTGCCGTCGGTTGGGCTGATGGCGAGGTAGGCGATCTCAGCGCCTCGCGGGAGCCCGCCGCCGGCATCGCTCCAGGTTGCTCCGCCGTCGCTGGTGGCCCTCATCCCCTTCTGCGTGGAGGCCACGATGTGCTTCGGGTCCTTCGGATCGGCCGCGATGCCGATCGTCCAGCCGCCGCCGGTTCCGGCAACCGCTTTCCAAGTGGCCCCTCCGTCGCTCGAACGATAGAGCCCCGTCATCGTGCCGGCCAGCACGGTGTTGGGCTCCGCGGGACCGGCGAGCACGTAGATCTGCCGCTCGACACCTCGCGCTTCGAGCTTGGTCCAGGTCTTGCCGCCGTCCGTGGAGCGGAACGTCCCGCGACCGCCGGAGTCCCAACCCCACAGCGTCTTCGAGTCGGCGAAGCTCACGGCCATCGTATGAAAGTCGACCGGCGGGTTGGCGACGTCGGAGAGATGCGTCCACTGCGCGCCGTCGGCCGAGGACTCGACTCCGAGCGACGGTCGCGAGGGAGCATGGCCGCTGCGGTACATGATCGCGTCGCCGGGATGCAGGCTGAAGCCCATGTGGTCGTTCTTGTCCGCGCTGGCGTAGACCCACCCGTTCGTCGACTGCTTGATAAGGCCGAAGTGCGTCGCGACGTAGAGCGTGCCGGCGGCATCGACGCCTAGGCCGTGGACGTGCGAGATCGTCGCGGCCTTTCCGACCTGACTCTGGTTGTCGCCGCCCGATTCTCCCGAGGAGCAGGCCGCCAGGGCTAGTGCGAGCCCGGCGGTCACGGCGAGGGTCCTAGCCGTGCGATGCTTGCTCATGTGTCGTCTCCCTTTCGTGAGTCGGTGTGTGTCCGGCGAGTTGCGGCAGCGTCGCGCTCGATCTCCGCGCTTACCTCGCCGCATCCTCCTTCGCGATGGCTTCCGCGCGCAGGCGGGCCACCTCTGAACGAAGCTCCTGCACCTCAGACGCTTCAGCGGGCGAGGAACCATGACAACTCGCTTGCCCGCCTCGACGGCGCATGAGCAGCATCGGAACCAGACACATACCGACGGGACAGGCAATTGCGAGAACGATCGGAATGAGAGAGCGCACGAATCCTCCTCGGGACGGTGGGACTACCACAGCCGGGGAGGGATCAGATCAGCGGCGAGCACCAGCACCACGGCCGCAGCGCGGGTGAGCGGAGAGGCGATCGGCCTGGTCATCGCCCGCGATTCTACAGACGTGTCGTAGGAGCCGCCGCTGCTCAGGTTTCCCAGCCGCGCGCTCGCTCGACCGCGCGAAGCCAGCGCTCGTAGCCGGCCGGATCGGCCTGTGCCGGTGCGAATTCCGCTTCGACTTGCCATGTGCGTGCGATGTCCTGGGTCGACGTCCAGACGCCCTCCGCGAGGCCGGCCATGAACGCGGCGCCGAGGACGGTGGTTTCTTGCACGACCGGCCGGCGAACCACCACGCCGAGCAGGTCGGCCTGGAACTGGCAGAGAAAGTCCATGACGCTCGCGCCGCCGTCGACTCGCAACTCCGTCGGGCGCACGTGTGCATGCGCGGCCATCGCGTCCACGACATCACGTGTCTGATACGCCATGGCTTCCACGGTTGCTCGCACCAGATGAGCTCGTGTTGTGCCGCGCGTTAGGCCGACTATCGCTCCGCGCGCGTACGGGTCCCAGTACGGAGATCCGAGGCCCGTCAGGGCAGGCACGAAGACGACTCCCGCGGTGTCGGGCACCGACGCCGCCAGCGGCCCGGTTTCGGAGGCGTCGGCGATGATGCCGAGCCCATCGCGCAGCCACTGGACCGCAGCGCCGGTGATGAAAATCGAACCCTCCAGCGCATACGTGACGTCGTCTCCGATCTCCCAGGCGATGGTCGTCAATATCCCCTCAGCCGGAGGTGGTACCGTCGTACCTACGTTCATGAGGACGAAGGATCCGGTGCCGTAGGTGTTCTTTGTCATCCCCGGTGTGAAGCATCCCTGGCCGAACAGCGCGGCCTGCTGATCCCCGGCGACGCCGGACACCGGGATCGACGCGCCGAGCACGTCCCCCGCGAAGGTCATGCCGAAACGCCCACTCGAGGGGCGGACCTCGGGGAGGGCGACCTCGGGCACCCCGAACAGGTCGAGCAACTCCTTGGACCAGCGCCGCTCTACGATGTCGTAAAGGAGCGTGCGCGACGCATTCGACGCATCGGTCGCGTGGACGGCGCCGTTCGTGAGCCGCGCCAAGATCCACGAGTCGATCGTTCCGAAGACGGCATCGCCGGCTACCACTCGCTCGCGCAAACCGGAAACGTTCTCGAGCAGCCACTCGATCTTAGTCGCGCTGAAGTACGGGTCGAGAAGCAAGCCCGTCGCTGCGCGGAGGCGAGGTTGTATCTCCTGTCTGAGCTCGTCGCACCTGCCGGCCGTGCGGCGATCCTGCCACACCAGTGCGCGGTGAAGGGGCGTGAGCGTATCCCGATCCCACGCGACGACCGTCTCTCGCTGGTTGGTGACCCCAACGGCGGCGAGATCCTCCGGCGTCGTGCCCGCCGCTCGAATTGCGTCGTGCATGACCCGGGTCGTGACTTGCCAGATTTCCTCGGCGTCGTGCTCGACCCATCCGGGCTGAGGGAAGTGCTGCGCAAACTCCCGGTAGGCGCGAGAGATCACTTTCGCGTCCTCGTCGACGATCATGGCGCGAACCCCGGTCGTCCCGGCATCGATTCCCATTACGGCGGTCACGGGCCCCAGCCTCTCCGACGGACCTTGGACGTGGCAAACGGCGGCCGGCGCGCCCGGGACGCCCGCTGGGTCCAACCGGTATCCTCCGCGGCATGGTTGCGGCCCGAAAGTCCACCGTGCCCGCCGCGGATGCGATCGTCTCCCAGCTCGAGGCTCTCGGCGTCGAGGTCGTGTTCGGCATCCCGGGGGTTCACAATCTTGCGATATTCGATTCGCTTCGCCGATCCAAGATCCGCACGATCGTCACCCGGCATGAGCAAGCGTCTGCTTACGCCGCCGACGGGTACGCACGGGCGACGGGCCGCCTCGGTGTGTGCATCAGCACGACCGGCCCAGGCGTCGCCAACACGGCGGCGGCCATGGGTGAGGCGCGCGCCTCGCGGTCGCCAGTGCTGCATATCGGGACGCAACTCGACGTGCGCACGCTGAGTGGTAAGAGCGGTCGCGGCGCGCTTCACGAGAATCCGGACCAGCTGGCGCTGATGGGCGCTGTGACCGTCTCGGCCTCGCGTGCGCACACGGTGACTGAGATCGAACCCACGATCGCACGGGCAATTCGCGCGGCGTTGTCGGGTCGTCGTGGTCCCGTCTTCGTCGAAATTCCGTTCGACTTGCTCTCCGAGGCTGTGACGCCGCCCCCCCGGCTGCCTCCCAAGCCGGCGTCCCCCAAGCGCCCGGAGGAGGCGGCTCTGAAGAAAGCCGCGTCCGTGCTGAACCGAGCCCGCCGCCCGGTTGTTTGGGCCGGAGGAGGAGTCCATTCGGCGGAGGCGTGGAACGAGCTCGTTTCCGTGGCAGAATCCCTCGACGCGCCGGTTGTGACGACGTTCAGCGGCAAGGGCGTGATCCCGCCGGATCACCCGTTGTGCCTCGGATTTCCCCCGCACCAGCCGGAGGTCGCCGAGTTGCTCGAGCGTGCCGACGCGCTGCTCGTTGCCGGGAGCGATCTCGACGGGATGTCGACACAGGGGTGGCGCGCCCCGCTGCCGCGGCCGCGTGTGAACATCAACGTGGTGGGGGACGATGCGCGCCGTAACTACGCCGCCGACATCGTGCTCGAGGCGGACGCCAAGGTGGCGCTGCAAGAGCTGCTCGACCGGTTGAAGCCACACAACAACGGCGGGGAGGGGCGCGTGGCCGCCGTGCGGGCCGCAGCGACGGCAGCTCTCACTGCCGACAAGGCCTTTGCGCCTCCGTACCGGTTCGTCCAACGCCTGGCTGCGGCCGTCCCGCCGGACGCCATGCTCGTCGCCGACATGACGATTCCCGGCTATTGGTGTGCCGGCTACTTCCCTGTTGCCCAGCCCCGTGGCTTCGCGTACCCGCTCGGTTGGGGGACTCTCGGGTTCGCCTTTCCGGCTTCGATCGGCGTCGCCGCTTCGGGCAGGCGCGCCGTCGTGATCTCCGGAGACGGTGGATTCCTTTTCGCTCCGGGCGAGCTTGCGACGGCCGTACAGGAACGGCTGCCGGTCACCGTGGTAGTCGTCAACGATGGGGGATACGGAATGCTTCGGTTCGACCAGGACGAGCGTTTCGGAAAACGTTTCGGGGTCGATCTTGTGGCTCCCGACTATGTGGAGATGGCGCGATCGTTCGGTGCCCGGGCGCGCATGTCGACTCCGGCCAAGATCGGCGAAGCACTGGGATGGGCGGTGCGCCAGCGCGGACCGACGCTGATCGAGGTTCGTGTGGCGTTTGCGCCTCCACTCACCACGTCTCCCCGATGGCCGTTGAAGGGCAAGCCGGAAGCTCGGCCGTGAGCGGACCGCTCTCCGGCGTTCGCGTAGCGGATTTCTCGCACGTTCTGTCCGGACCCTTCGCGACGATGGTGCTCGGTGACCTTGGTGCCGAGGTCGTCAAGGTCGAACGTCCGGAGCAAGGCGACGAGACTCGAACCTGGGGGCCTCCGTTCTGCGGGGGTGAAAGCGCCTATTTCCTGTCGGTCAACCGCAACAAACAATCGGTGGTGCTGGATCTGTCCCGCGCCGACCACGTGGAGGCCGCCGGGAGGCTCATCGCCCGGTCCGATGTGATGATCGAGAACTTTCGACCTGGAACCGCGGAGCGGCTGGGCCTCGGTTACGACCAAGCCCGCGCGCTCAATCCCAGGATCGTGTACACGTCGATCACCGGCTTCGGCACTACCGGGCCGTTGCGGGATGCACCAGGATACGACTTCCTTGCGCAGGCGCGTGGCGGCGTAATGAGCGTGACGGGGGAGCCGGGCGGAGAGCCGCAGAAGGTGGGTGTCGCCATTGCCGACATCACTGCGGGAATGTTCGCCGCCATCGGAATCCTCGCCGCTCTTCGCCGTGCGGAGGCCACCGGGGAGGGAGAGCGTGTTCACGTTTCGTTGCTGGAAGCTCAAGTCGCCTGGCTTGCAAACCAGGCGTCCAACTACCTCATCGGAGGAATCGAGCCGACGCGCATGGGAAACGCCCATCCCAACATCGTTCCGTACCGCGTGTTCCAGGCGAGCGATGTGCCGTTCGTGCTTGCCGTTCCAAACGACGGTCACTGGCAACGCTTGTGTGCCGCGATCGAGGCGCGCGAGCTCGCCGATGACCCACGCTTCGCGTCGAATGCCGGCCGGGTGCGTAATCGGGACGTTCTCGAGCCCATGCTCGCCGATATCCTTCGCCGGCGGACTCGCGCCGAGTGGCTGGAGATACTCTCCCTCGCCGGAGTCCCCGCCGGTCCGATCAACTCGGTGGCAGAGGTGTTTGCCGACGAGCAGGTTCGGGCGCTGGGTCTCGTCGAGCAGGTGGAACACGAAAGCCTGGGTACCCTCAGGCTCGTAGGTTCCCCCATCTCCCTGGGGCCGTCCAGGCTTGAGATTCGCCGTCCTCCGCCCCTGCTCGGGCAACACACGGCCGGCGTCCTGAAGGAACTGGGGTATTCGGAACAGGAGATCGAGTCTCTGTTGGCGAATCCACGGTCGCGATGAGACGGGGGATCCGAAGCCGCTGGCCGGCCGTTGCGGGGCTCGCGGGGGCAATACTCCTCACCTTGCCGGGACGGCCGGCACAGGCATGCACGTGCGCCGCGCTCGCTCCCGCTCAACATTTGGCGCAAGCCGACGCCGTATTCCGCGGAACGATCGAGCGATTGGAGCCCGATGGAGCCGGAGGCCGGGCCGCCTTCTTTGTGACGTGGGTGTACAAGGGATCCGTCGGCCGGAATGTAAGCGTCTCCACCGGGCGAACTGCAGACGGGTGCGGTCTTCAATTCAGGCGTGGCAAAGAGTATCTCGTGTACGCGAATGACGGGCCGAGCGGAATGTCGACCGACCTCTGTCTCGGCACGACGGATGATCTGTTTTCACTCGATCGCGCCGGCACCACCGGTCACGACGTCGAGGTGACGCGACCGCGGCCGGCCGCGGCCGGCGCATCGGAGAGTCGCGCCGGAGTCATTGCTGGGGCGTCGGTTCTGCTCGCCGCGGCATTCGGAGCGCATGCTCGCCGCTTCCGTGCAATGACGGCGCGGCCGGCAGCTCAGCCGCGCGCGTAGGCGGTCGCGTTCACGGTATGCACACCGGTCAAGCCCACGACCTGCGCGCTTGCTTCCGAGAGGTCGAGGATGCGATCGCCGACGTAGGGGCCGCGATCGTTGAGAAATGTCATCACGCAGCGATCTCCGAGTCGAACGAGGAGAAAGAGCCCGAATGGGAGGGTCTTGTGTGCGATGGTGTACCTGCGAGGATCGAACACGGCTCCCGACGCAGTGCCGTTGCCGGCGAAACCCGGGCCGTACCACGATGCCTCTCCGGTCAGCGCGGTTCCCGTCGCACGCAGGCCCGCCGGGGCGTCGCACGACGGTCTCGGCCCCAGAAACGGCATCGCCGCAGCAAACGCGCGCTCACCGCGCAGGCGCCGGCGCCGTGCGATCTCTCCGTCGACCACACGACGAAGGTTTTCGTAGCGCTCGAGGAACGACCGAACCCGCGCAGCAGCCTCCGCACTCTTCACTTGGGCTCGAGCGGCGGCGAGACGTCGCTCGATGGCGGTGCGAACTAGCTCGAGGGTGCGTTCAGTTTTCAGCCGGTCGCGCTGTTGTTCGTTCAGCCGGGTCACTTCGGACGCCAGCGCTGAGCGCCGTTCTCGGTGCTTGCCGGCCTCCTCACTCGCCACTTGGACGCTGGACCGGGCCAGGGGGAGCCATGCCTGCAGATCCGCGACCTCTCGGGAACCGAGGATGACCTCGACTTCGCCTTTCCCTCCGTCGATGTAGGCAGCGACGATCCTTCGGCTGAAAGCTCGTCGGGAGTCGCGCTCGGCAGCGCGGGCCGTTTCGACGCGAAGACGGTGAGCGAGGATGTCCGCGGCTGCTTCGTCCGCAGCAAGGGCGGCGTCGCGGTATTGGGCGAGGAGCGCCGACATTTCCTCCCTCACTGCAGACTCCCGCCGGCGAGCGTCGGTGACCCGGTCGTCGGCCGCGACGGCTCCGGGCGTGCCGACGGCGAGGGCGACCAGCATCGCGACAAGCTTGGCGCGCATGGTTCGTGTCTCGGGGGTGGAACGCCCCAACTTGACCGCTAGACCGAAGGCCGAGGGATTCGCCGGGCGATTTGACCGGGATCCGGCCGATGCCGGCCGGGGTGAGCCCCGAGGGGTCCGCGGCTAGGATGGACCAATGCGCGTCGGCATCCTCACGGGGGGCGGTGACGCCCCAGGGCTAAACGCAGTGATCCGCGCCGTCGTACGCAAGGCGAGCGACATCTACGGCCACGCTGTGATCGGCTTCCGAAACGGTTGGAAGGGCGCCATCGACGCCGAGGTCGAGACGCTGACCCCGGAATCGGTCAAAGGCATCTTGCCGCGCGGTGGCACGATCCTCGGAACCTCCCGGACGAACCCGTTCAAGCTGGCCGATGGCGTGGAGAAGATCCGCCACACGCTCCAGGCGTTCAAGATCGACGCGCTCATTGCGATCGGGGGCGAGGACACACTCGGGGTGGCGGCCAGACTCGCCGAAATGGGCATCCGCACCGTGGGCGTCCCCAAGACCATCGACAACGACTTGTCGGGCACCGATTACACCTTCGGCTTCAACACGGCGGTTGAGATCGCGACGGAAGCCATCGATCGGCTTCACTCGACGGCCGAGTCGCACCAGCGCGTCATGGTCGTCGAGATCATGGGCCGTCATGCCGGGTGGATCGCGATCTACTCCGGGCTCGCCGCCGGCGCCGACGTCGTGCTGATTCCGGAGCGACCGTTCGACATCGAGGAGGTGTGTGCGCACATCGTGCGCCGCCATCACCGAGGCCGGACGTTCTCGATCGTCGTCGTGGCCGAGGGTGCGGTCCCGAAAGAGGGCACGCTGGAGCTTGTCAGCGAGGACAAGGACGAGTTCGACCACGTCCGGCTCGGCGGGATCGCCAATCGCATCGCGCCGGAGATCGAAAAGCGCACCGGCTTCGAGACGCGCGTCACGATTCTCGGACATATCCAGCGCGGGGGCTCGCCGACGGCGTTCGATAGGGTGCTGGCAACGCGTCTCGGTGTTGCGGCGATCGATGCAGTCCATGATGGAGCGTCCGGCGTGATGGTCGGTTTGCGCGGCACAACAGTGGTGCGCGTTCCCCTCGCGGAAGCCGTCGGTACGCTGAAGACCGTCGACGACGAGATCTACGCGGTGGCAGAGGTTTTCTTCGGGTGAGCCCGGACGGCTTCGTCGATCTTCGCTCCGATACGGTCACCACACCGACCGACGAGATGCGTCGTGCTATGGCAGCGGCCGAGGTCGGGGACGATGTCTACGGCGAGGATCCCACCGTCAACCGCTTGCAAGAGGCCGCCGCGGAGCGCACCGGCAAAGAAGCGGCTCTTTTCGTACCGACCGGCACGATGGGAAACCAGGTATCGCTGAGGGTCCTGGCGCGGCACGGAGACTCCGTCGTCGTCGAGGAAGGCGCGCACGTGCTGCTCTACGAGCTGAACGCGGCGCCGGCGCTGGCAGGTGTGCAGTTCCGGACGCTCGCCGGACGCCGGGGAGTGTTGGACATCGAAGAAGTTCGGGGAATCGCCGCCCATCGCACCGGATGGACGAGCCCGACCGGCCGGGTGGCGCTTCCCGGAAGGATCGCGTTGGTGTGCATGGAGAACACGCACAATCGTGCGTCTGGAGCCGTCTATCCGCTCGCGACAATGCGCGCGCTCGCGGAGACGGTGTGGGGATTCGGCGCGCGCATGTACCTGGATGGAGCGCGGATCTTCAATGCCTCGATCGCGACCGGCGTGCCGGTGAGTGAGTACGCGGCGTGCTCCGATGTGATGTCGTTCTGTTTCTCCAAAGGACTGGGAGCTCCGGTTGGTTCGATCATTTGCGGCCCCGCAGAACTGATTGCGGACGCGCGGGTGTGGCGGAAGCGATACGGCGGCGGCATGCGCCAGGCCGGGGTACTGGCCGCGGCATGTCTCGTCTCGCTCGATCGGATGGTGGATCGTCTTGCCGACGATCACGCACACGCGCGCCGGCTCGCCGAAGGGATCGCCGAGATCGAACCGAAGGGCGTTGATGTGGACGCCGTCGAGACGAACATCGTGACCTTTGAAGCCGGTCGCTCAGGGCATGACCATTCGGCGATCATGGACGGTCTGCGAGCCGAGGGTGTGCTCACGTCGAGCGTGCGGTCGGGCTCGATCCGCATGGTTACGCACAAAGACATCTCGGACGCCGGCATCGACCGGACGCTTCTTGCCTACAAGCGCGTGCTGACCCGGTGAGGATTGGGCGCGTCTGCGGCTGAGGACCTCAGGCGGCCTTCCGCGTTGCGCGGTGCTTGTTGAACAGGGTCAGGTCGCCGGAGCGCAGCCGCTTCAGGACGGCGTCGGCACGCTCACGAGACAGCTTCCCGTCTGCGACCGCCTTGTCTAGGATCGGCTTGACCGCGTCGGCAATGGCCTTACCGAGTTGCTCTTTCGTTACGCGTTTGCCCGCGGCTACCTCCGCGAGGCTCTTGCCCGAGCGCAACTGGGACGTGAGCTCTTCGCGCGTCATGCCGCGGCGCTTGGCGGCCGCGTCTATCGCGGCATTCTTGTAGCGCCCGAGCCCCATCATTCGGTGACCCTCCTTGTGCCAGCCTTTGAGGAAGCTCATGTCGACAGGGAATGATTCCGCGTCGGCCAGCCGCTTGCGGAGCCGGCCGGCTTCCTCCTTGCTCAGGCGGCCGTCCTTCACCGCTTGAGCGATGACATCCTCGGCCGCCGCTTTGCCGGCGGCCACGAGGCGCGCCTGGCCGATTCCAAGCTCATCGGCGAGGCTTTTCAGGAACAAATTCTTGTAGGCGTCCTTGCCCTTCTTGTTGTTCTCCTGCTTCTCCTCGCCGTCCTGGGCGATTGCGGCGCCGGCTGCCAGAGCCAGCACCGCGCCGGCGAGCGCCAGGGCGATCCATCGCTTCGAGATCATGGGTGAACCTCCTCGTCTCCTGGTTTTGTACCAATCTCGTCTGAGAGTGGCCTGAGAGGGATGGGGGCGAGCGGAAGCCGGACGGTGAACTCGCTGCCGGAACCCGGCGAGCTGGTGAGCGCGATCGTGCCGCCGTGGGATTCCGCCACGGCCCGAGCGATGGCCAGCCCAAGACCGGAGCCGCTCCGGCCGCGCGCGCGGTCGCCTCGCCAGAATCGCTCGAACGCCCGCTCGGTTTCCTCGGGGGTCATGCCGACGCCGGTGTCACGCACGCGCAGGACGGCCCAGCGGCCGTCTTGCGCGAGGCTCACTTCGACCTCGCCTTCTGGGGTGTACTTCAGGGCGTTGTCGAGGAGGTTGTCGACGAGCCTGCGCACGTGGTCGGAGATTCCCTCGATCACCGGATCTCCGGCCTCCGTATGACTCACCACGATGCCGTTGGCTCTGGCGCGAGCCGCGTCGACGGCCTCGCGCACGATCCGGGACAGAGGTACCGTCTCGTGGGGCCGGCCGGCCGGGCTTCCCGTCCGTGCAAGGGCCAGCAAGTCCTCGACCATGCGGCTCATTCGCTCGGCTTCTGCCAGCGCGTCGGCAATCGCCGCCGAACGATCCAGGGGCTTGAGGGACCGGTTGCGCAGGGTCACCTCGAGGTTCCCCCGCATCGTGGTGAGAGGGGTGCGCAGCTCGTGCGAAACATCGGCGAGGAAACGCCGCTGTCCTTCAAGCGCATTCTCCAGCTCCTCTCGCGCTCGCTGCAGTCGGTCGAGCATACGATTGAACTCGTCGGCCAGACGGCCGACTTCGTCCTGGCCTCCCGCCGAAACGCGCCGGGTGAGGTCCTGCGTGCGTCCGATCTCCGCCGCCGTGCCGGCCATCTCATCCACCGGTCGGAGCGCGGTCCGCGCCGCACGCCATCCGAGTGCGGCGGCGGCCGTGAGTCCGCCGAGGCCGCTTACAAGCAACGACAGCCGAAGCCTTCTCAGGCCGGTGTCCACCTCGTCGAGCGAGGCGGCGAGCTGGATGGCTCCGGCCGGTCCCCCGGCGCGGTCGCGCAACGGGATCACGAGCATCCGCAGATCCGGAAGCGCACCGCCCGGCTCCAGGCTGGCGAGATAGCGGGGCGAGGCACCCGTTGCGACCCGGGAGCTGCCGGGGTCCACTGGAAGGCCGACCTGGCCGAGATTCTCGGAGCGCACGACCACCTTGGAGCGGGGGTCGAGCACTTGAACGAACACCCCGGGAAATCCCACGCTCAACCCGCGGAGGAGCTGACCACCGGAGCGAAACCGCGAGGCCCGCCCGATCTCCTGTGCGCGGTTCTCGAGGACGTTGTCGAGATGGGAGCGCTGGTTGCGTGCGAACGCGATGTAGGTGGCGGTCCCGAACAGCACGAGCACGACGGCAAGGACTCCAACGTAGAGCGCGGTCAATCGAAGGCGAAGTTGCACGTCACGCCTCCTGCAGCGCGTATCCGACGCCGCGCACGGTGCGAATCACCGGCGGGTCGCCGAGCTTCTTGCGGAGGTATCCGACGTAGACTTCGAGCACGTTGGAGCCGACCTCGGCTTCGAGTCCCCAGACCTCGTCGAACATCCGATCGCGCTCGTGCACGCGGCGAGGCTCGCGGAGGAAGAATTCGAGCAGGTCGAACTCTTTCGCCGTTAGGTGGACCGACCGACCGGCCCGGCGGACCTCGCGGGTTGCGATATCCATCTCGACGTCGGCGAACCGAAGAAGCTCCGTGTCACCGCGGCGACGCAGCAATGCGCGTACGCGAGCCAGCAGCTCGTCGAGGGAAAAGGGCTTCACGAGGTAGTCGTCGGCGCCGGCATCGAGACCGGCGACCCGATCTGGAACGGCGTCGCGCGCGGTGAGCATCAGGATCGGCACCGGGTCACCGCGGTCGCGCAGACGCCGGGCGACGCCGAGGCCGTCCACGCCGGGCATGAGGACGTCGAGGACGATAAGGTCCGGGGCTCTTGCCGACACGGCCGCAAGCGCCCTCCCGCCGTCCTCGGCCGTCACTACCTCGAACCCTTCCGTCTCGAGGGCGCGCCGGAGCATGTCCCGGAGCTTGCGGTCGTCATCGACGACGAGAATTCGTGCGCGCACCGCCTCAGCGTAGCGCCGGTGCCTGAGAGGCCGGTGAGGCCTCGATCACAGCTCTATCCGGCCTGCGGCCGCTCATTCGCCGACGGCGGAGAGGCCGGGTTTGGGGCGGGCGAGCGATTTTCCGATTGCCTTTGCGACCGCGGCGAGCTGCTCCACGAGAGGACGGATCTCATCCAGCGTCAGCGCCTGTGGTCCATCGCACAGAGCCGTTTCGGGCCGGGGATGGACGTCGACCATGATGCCGTCGGCTCCGGCGGCGATGGCTGCGGTTGCCAGGGGAGCGACGAGGTCGCGGCGGCCGCTGGCGTGCGACGGGTCCACGATCACGGGCAGATGCGACAACCGGTGGATCACCGGTACGGCGGAGATGTCGAGCGTGTTCCGCGTCTCGGTCTCGAACGTGCGGATGCCGCGTTCGCAGAGGATGATCTCCTCGTTGCCTTGCTGGGCGAGATACTCGGCGGCCATCAGCCACTCCTCGATAGTCGCGGAGAGCCCGCGCTTGAGCATCACCGGCTTGTGCATCCCGCCGATCTCGCGCAGCAACTGGAAGTTCTGCATGTTGCGTGCGCCGATCCGCAGAACGTCCGCACACCCCGCGACCAGCTCCACGTCGGAGGTCTGCAGCACCTCCGTAACGACGGGGAGTCCGGTCTCGGCGCGCATCTGCTTCAGGATCTCGAGCCCCTGCTTTGCAAGCCCCTGGAAAGCGTAGGGCGACGTGCGGTGCTTGTATGCGTCGCCGCGCAGGATGTTGGCGCCTCCGGCTTTCGCGGCCCGAGCCGCCGTCATGGCCTGGTCTTCGGTCTCGATGGCACAGGGCCCGGCGATGACGACGATCGCGTCGCGCCCGATCTCGACGTTGCCCACGGTGACGGTGGTCGGCCGCTGACGAGACTCGGCGGCGACGAGCTTGTAGGGCTTGCCGACCCGGACGACTTCGCCGACCGCCGGGAGGCTGGCCAGGGGGAGGGAGACAAACCGATCGGTGTCACCGAGGAGGCCGATGATCGTGTGGTTCTTGCCGCGGGAGACGAAGCTGTCGCCGCCGGCCTTCTCCACGGCGTCGACGACCCGCGCGATGTCCTCCTCGGTCGCGGTTGGCGACATGACCACGATCACGGTGCCGGTCTCCTTTCCTTCAGGTCCTCGAAATCAAAACGCCCCGGGCTTCGGGCCCGGGGCGGTCCTCTCGGCGTTCGCTAGAAAGCGACCGCCCCCGGGTTTCCGGAGGTGCCGAAGAACCAAAAATAGCGCGTCATCGTTGCGGCGAGCGTATGGGGGGATCCGGGGCGTGTCAATGCCTTCCTCCCGAGTCACGCGGCTTCCCGAGCCGGCGCGAGGAGTTCGGTCACCAGGACGCCGCCGATGATGAGGGTGCCGCCGGCCAAGCCCGATGCGCCGAGGCGATCCCCGGCGAGTAGGGCCCCGAATACGGCCGCGAACACCGACTCCATCGAAAATAGGATCGCGGCGCGGGTCGGAGGGACATGGCGCTGCGCGGCCGTCTGGACCAGAAACGCGATGGAACCCCCGACGACGGCGGTGAAGACGATCGCGAGCCATACGCTCCGGGCATTCAGCGTGCCCGCCGGCCCGGCCACAGGAAGAAGCAACGCGGAGCACGCCCCAACGACGGCCATCTGAACCGCGGTGAAGGGGACCGGAGACACCCTTGGAGCGAACCTCGCCACGACCAGGATCTGCACCGCGAACGAGGCCGCGCATCCGAACGCCATCCATTCGCCGCGGCCGAGCGCGATGCCGGACGCTCCCGACAGAAGGAACAGCCCGGCGGTCGCGAGGAGCGCGCCACCCAGCGATGCCGCGGAGGGACTCCGCCGCAGCACCACGGCGGCGAAGAGCGGCACCAGAGTGACGTAGAGGCCTGTGATGAGGCCGACGCTCGACGACGTCGCGTACTGCAGGCCGACGGTCTGGCCGAGATACGCTCCGAACAACAGCACTCCGGCGATCGCCCCGCCGGCGATGTCGGCGCGT
Source organism: Actinomycetota bacterium (assembly GCA_046713235.1). Taxonomy (GTDB): domain Bacteria; phylum Actinomycetota; class AC-67; order AC-67; family AC-67; genus JBKKBZ01. Next base: position 27,080 of record JBKKBZ010000107.1, read on the forward strand.
CCGGCGCGGCGCATGTCGCCGGGTCGGATCGCTGCAAGTACGAGCGCAGAGAGGAAGAACCGGATGGCGAGGAAGTGCAGCGGCGTCACCAGCTCCACGGCGTCTTGGACCATGACGAACGTGGCGCCCCAGCCGATCGTGACGGCGATGATCGCCATCTCCCACCTGTACGGATGCGCGCGCACGGGCGCGAGTATAGGGCCGGGTCAAATCGGCCGGCGATCGACAAGCGGCGTGTCGGCGATCGATGGAGGGGTTGGGCGAGACGGAGAAAGGTGAGCTAGCAGCGACTTCCAAATCCCACCACTGTTGTGATCGTAGATCCCCTTGGTGCCTTTGAGTTGGGGATAGGAT
>JBKKBZ010000108.1:0-3730 GCA_046713235.1 Actinomycetota bacterium
GGCCGCCGCCGTGCGGCGCCGTCTTCGGCCCTCAGACCCGGCGAACGCTGCGCTCGAGCGCATCGAAGACGAACATCGTGGCGTCGTCGGACCGAAGGGTGAGCCGGGTACCGTCGGCGGAGACGATACGGACCGGGCCTCCGCCGCCGGGCAGCGTGTAGACGCCGCCGGGGGAGCCCGGACCGTTGAGATCCAACCGCGTCGTCTCGACGATGACTACCCCGCGTCGCGTGTCGCCCCGGAAGGCGCCCGCGTACACGTTCAGGTGCTCTCCTCGCACGATCTGGTGCCACTGGTTTGTGATGACATAGAGCGTCGCCGGGACCGGGGCCAGACCGCTTTGGATGATGCCGTTGCGCCATGCCGGCTCGGCCGCCGCATCGGGGGCCCTCTCCGATTGCTTCGGCGGGCGAGGCTCGGCGAGCGACCGGACCCGCGCAGTTTCCGCTCGGGCCTCCATGGCCGCCTTCTCGTCGAGCGAGCCCGCACCCGCATTCGCTCCGGCGATCGTCACCACCGCCGCGATGGAAAGGCCGCCGGCCAGGGCGAACACACGTCGAACATTCATTGGATCCTCCTCATGAGTGAGTGGTGCGACTGTTGGCGAATCAGTTTTGCCAGGTGATGTCGGTGGACCATGCAAGGCTTTGTCGCGTCCGGGCATCGGCATTGAGCCGGTCCCACAGCTGTGACCATCCTTGAGCGGGCGTGTTGCCGGTCTGGGAGCAGCCCCCGCTATCCCGGCAGGCTTGGTATTGCGTGAGGACACCGGAGATCGTCATGTCCTGGCCGCGTGCCGTGTGCGCGTACAGCACGACGCGATGCCACTGCGCCGCCATGCTGCCGTTGGTCGTGTAGATCTCCGGAATGGCATACGCGGCGGGATTGCCCCACGAGACATACCAGACGTCGTCCTGGGTCCAGCCGTTGTTGCACGAACCGTACGGCGGGCAACCCGCTGCGTCGCCGTAGTCGTACATCGGCCAGACGTTCACCGTGTCGTAGCCGCGAACCCAACTGCGCGAGTTGGCCGGCGTGTTCCAGTCGAGCTCGATGTCGCTTCCGCCGGCCACGGACTCCTGAGACGCAAAGCTCGGTGGTTGCGAAATCCACGTCCCGATGCGATTGACCATCTCGGCCCACGCCTTGCCGTGACTCCAGGTCGTCGATCCCCGATAGTTCGAGGTTCCCACGACGAGCACGATCCGGGGCCCGTACGGCGAGCAGCTCCAGTAGCCTCGCAAGAACTCTTTCGCAGCCTCTTCGATCTGGGCTATCGACCTGAACGTGTTCGATCCAAAGATGATCGTGCCGAAGGTTCGGCCGTTGTACCAGGGCTGGCCGAAGTCGAGGATCACGACGCCGTTCTGCCCGGCGGCACCCTGGGAGCAACCCTCGTTGTAGAGCATTCGCGGATCGGTCGTCTTCATGTATCGGCTGGTGGTCGCCTTCGGCGGGGTCGGTGCTGCGGACGCGACATTCGGGAAGGAGGTAGCCGCGACGACGGCGGTGCCGACGACGAGACGCGCAAGGCGCATGGTAGACCTCCTCGATTGACGGGACGCCGGTGCATAGATGGGGGCCGGCGACGCTACACGCGCGACGTTAGGGACCGGCGAGTGGTTGGTCCAGCCTCGGCAGAACGGGAGGATCGAGGCGAACGGTCAGGCGTGTCGCCGCAGGCGCCGAGCCAGCACGGCCGCCGCGACGAGAAGGAGCGCGGCACTCCCGGCATCGGCGGTGCCGGTGGAGGGCAGACGGCGAGCCGGCACCGGACGTCGCGGTGCGCTGCGCGGACCGGAGGTGCCGGCAGAAGTACGCCGCGTGCCGAGCACAGAGGCTTCCAGAACGCGCGCGTCGCCGAGGTTCGAGTTTCCCTCCAGAAACCCAATGCTCTCGAGCGTCGGCGCATGGCGTCCCCGGTAGCGCAGCACGTACAAGCCGTTTCGTACGTCGACCACATAGATGAGGCCGTTGTGGATGATCGGGTAGCTCCACATCACGATCTTGTTGCGCCCTTGACTAAGGGCCGGATCCTCTGTGGTGACCGAGATCAAGGGCTCCGGCCGGAAATGGCCGACCAGCTCCGGCTTGCGCGGGTTGGCGATGTCTATGGCCACCAGCCCGGAGGAGTGCCAGGTGACGAACGCTACGTCGCGAACCACCGTCGGGTTGTGTGCGGAGTAGGAAGTGAACGTCGTGTTCTGAGCGTCGCGACCGTCGGCGGAGTCGCAGTACGACGCCTCGTTTTCGGGCATCTTGAACTCTGACAGGACCTTGGGCTTGGCTTCGTTTGCTACATCGACGAGCCGCATCCATCCCCATGGGCAGCCGTGATCCTGCGTGTTGCGCGCTAGAACATCGATGAGGTCGCCGTACACCTCGTCGGTCAGAAGAACGAGGGGGCGGCCAAAGACCTTGACCGCCGAGTGAGTACCGGCATCGGTAGCTCCGGGATACGCGACGCGGTCGGCCGGCTTTGTCACCAGTCGCATCTTCGGAGTCGCGGCCCCGCGAGCCAGGTCGCTCGTGTCGAGGACGAGGAATCCTCCACCGAGATACGCAAGATACGTTCGCGCTCCGTCGGCGGAGACGGAGATCGAATGCAATCTTATGTCGCGCGAGGAGACATCGGCGTCGGGAAACTCGTCCGTGCCGACCCACAGCGCGAGATCGGTGAACGCGCCTTCGCGCGCGCGGCTGACGTCCACCGCCACGAGATTGGCGCGGGGCTCGGTTTCGGTAGGGGAGGTGAAGTAGAGGATGGCGCGGCTGCTGCTCTTCGGGTCGGTCCACAAGAACATCTCGTGCGGCACGAGCCGCGCGCCGCTCGTCGATCCTTCGATCACCGGGGGTTGGTAGGTGGCGAGAAGATCGGGCGATACGGGATTGGCAAGGTCGTAGAAGCGAATGGTCGGAGAGACTTGCTGTACCCCCGCCTGACCGGTGGCCGTCTGCAGCGATGCGCACGCGTGAATGGCCTCGCTGCAACCGAAGTTCATCACCATGAGCAGCTTCTTCTCCGGCCACACCCTCAGCTCGCGCGACGTTTCCGCCAGCGTCGTGCCCGGCGGGATCTCCCCGACGATTGCGGGTGCCGAGGGGTTGGCTACGTCTACGATCAGAATTCCCGGCGTGGTGTGGTGGTACTGTCCGTCGGTGCGGTTACCGACGTAGAGGTAGTGGTCGTAGAGCGCGGGTGCGGCGTTCATGCCGCGGCTGTTCAGGGGGTTGTGACCGACCAGCTCGAACGCCGTCTCCGGGGAGGCCGCAACCGCCACCTGGCGCGCTCCCGCCCCGGCGGCGATCGCGAGAACGGCGAGTCCGAGCCCGGCGGAGCCCCACATGCGAAGTCGTGCCCTCATGGCCTCAGAATTCGCCTTCCGCACCGGCTTTTCCTCCCTTAGGGCCTGTTCGAAGGCTCGATGGGTGTTCTCCTCGGGAAGGACGAATCGAACTTCTTGTCGGCCAGGACGGCCGCCGCCGCGTTCCAGCCGGGCGCACCGCAAACACCGCCCCCGGGATGGGCGCCCGAACCGCAGAGATACAGGCCGGAGATCGGTGTTCGGGGCCCGAGGCGGTTGCCGAGAACGTTTGAAGGCAAGATCTCTCCGTGAAAAATGTTGCCGCCGGTAAGTCCGAAACGCGCTTCGAGGTCGACCGGCCCGAGCACTTCGCGGTGAATAATCGCGCTCTTCAGGTTCGGCGCGTACCCGGCGAGCGTCTCCAC
>JBKKBZ010000109.1:0-19300 GCA_046713235.1 Actinomycetota bacterium
CCCGGCGCGCGGGGTGTTGGGGCGGGCCTCTCCCCCGCGGGGGCCGGCGCCCGCTGCGGCCCCCCCGCCACACCAACGCGCTCAGACGCTCGCGTCTACAACTTGGTCGGAGCTCCCGTTCCGGGCCACAACCAGCGACCCGTTCTCGTCCTGTTGAAGGTCAAAGTACCCTTCTTTGCCGTGAAACTCATGAAAACATCGTACACGCCCGGCGACGCGTTCACCGTTCTCTTAGTGGTGACGCTGACACATGCGGCGGTGCAGGTGACCGGTACTGCGCTGTAGGCCGTTCCCGGAGCAACCGGCCTCAGGGTCAGCGAGTTGATCTTGAGGAAGTCGGCACCGTTGCACGTGACCTTGCCGGTGAACGTGAACTTTGTGTTGGTGGCGTTCACGGCCAAGCTCACCGTAGCGGACGTTGCCGGAGGCGGCGCGCACGCCGCATGGAAGTCGGCGCGGGCACCGACCGGCACCATGCTGAGCGCGAGCATTGCCGCCACGAGCGTGAGCCCGCGAAACCGAGATCGCTGCATTGACTCTACCCCCCTTATTCGATGGAGCCCGATGGTACGATAATAGCAAACCTCCGATAGAGTGCACAACGGATCTTCTGGAAAAAGGCGGATGGCCCAATCAGCGAGACAACGTGTCGCCGGGGAGGATGAGCACGTCCTTGGCCTCCGCCCAGGCCTGGAAGGGCTTGCTCGCGGTGGGCGTCAGGATGCCCGTGAGCCAGATCTCGTAGTAGGTGAACTTATAGAGGGTCCGGAGGCGAATCTTAGACTCGCAATACATCGTCCGTTTGGTGAACTTGTAGTGCCCGCTGAACGAGGCCGTCGTGAGCCTCTGCGCCCCCGAGTAATTGACCCGCCCTCCCCCGACACCCGCGGGGGGGCGGACTTTTGTCGTTCCGCCCCCGAACACCCCTATGAAATCCAGCCGGAGTCGCTCCCCAACCACGTCTCCTTCGAGCGCGGTGGGCGTCGGGGTCACCCCGGCGACTGCGGGAACCGTCAGGCCGGAAATGACACCTCCTCCGAATCCGTGCGCGTTGATCTCCCCCAGCGCGAGAGCGACGGATTTCGCCTTTCCGGTTTTCGAGACGCAGTCTGGGTGGCCGGTCTTCAAGTGGTGGGCACGCGCCGGACCGGGCACGAGCAGCCCCGCCGCCAGGACGGCCGTCGCCACACCCTTGAATCCCCTCACAAGCCTAAGTCCTTCGACGCCGGAGTTCGCTTTTCCTTCCCGGTCCCCCTACCCACGGGCGAGAGCCCGCCCGATCACCAGCCGCTGAATCTGGTTCGTGCCCTCGAGGATCTGCAAGGCCTTGGCCTCTCGCATGTACCGCTCCACCGGGTACTCGCTCACGTATCCGTAGCCACCGTGGACCTGGACGGCGTCGATGGTCACCCTCATGGCCGTGTCGGTGGCGAATAGCTTGGACATCGCAGCCTGGAGGCCGAAGGACTCTCCTGCGTCGCGCCGCCTCGCGGTGGCCAGGGTGAGCGCGCGGGCCGCTTCGATCCCGGTGGCCATGTCGGCGAGCATGAAGGAAATCCCTTCAAAGGAGATCACCGGCCGGCCGAATTGCTCCCGCTCGCGAGCGAACCGGACCGCGGCTTCGAGAGCCGCCTGGGCCAGGCCGACTGCGCAAGAGGCGATCCCCAGCCGGCCTCCGTCGAGTGCCGCAAGGGCAATCTTGAACCCCTGTCCCTCCTCACCGATCAGGTGATCGGCCCCGACCCTGACGGAATCGAAGACCATCTGGGCCGTCGGCGAGGCTCGCATGCCCATCTTGTGCTCGACCTTCGCGCACTCGAGCCCCGGCAAGGCGGCCGGGACAAAGAAGCACGACACGCCCGACGCGCCCTCGTCACCGGTCCGCGCAAAGACGATGTAGTAGTCGCTTACTCCTCCGTGCGTCACCCAGGCTTTTCGTCCGTCGATGACCCAGGAGTCCCCGTCGCGTTGCGCGCGTGTGCGCAGAGCGGCCGCATCGGATCCGGATTCTGGTTCCGACAGACAGTACGAGCCGATCCATTCTCCGCCGCAGGCCCTGGGCATCCACCTCGCACGCTGCTCGTCGCTGCCGAACGCATACGTTGGAAAGATCGTGAGCGTCTGCACGCTCGTCCCCAGCCCCACGGCGAGCATGGCCCGGCTCAACTCTTCCAGCATCATGACGTAGACGTCGTTCGGTTGCGCCGCTCCTCCGTAGGTTTCGGGGTACGGAAGACCGAGCAGGCCCGCCCGGCCTAGTGCATCGAAGGCCGGCTTGGGAAAAGTCGCCGAAGCTTCCCACTCGCCGGCATGCGGCGCGATCTCCTTCGACGCGATCTCGCGGACGAGGCCCAGCAGCGCGCGCTGCTCCCCCGAGAGACTCACAATCTCAAAACGACTAGGTTGCGAGGGGCCCGATTCAACCGCTCCGCTCCGTCGGAACCAACGACCACGATGTCCTCAATGCGTACGCCCAGCCGTCCCGGCAGATAGATGCCCGGCTCGATGCTGAATGCCATTCCTTCCTCGAGCACAGTTTCGTTGCCGGCCACGATGTACGGATCTTCGTGTTCCTCGAGTCCGATGCCGTGCCCCGTACGATGGGTGAAATTACTTCCGTATCCCTTCCCGGTGATCACCTTACGGGCCGCGGCATCCACCGACGCGGCCGTCCTGCCGGGACCGGCTGCGGCGTACGCCGCGTCCTGCGCCTGCCCGACGATCTCGTGAATTTCTGCGATGTCCTCGCGCACCGTGCCCACGGCAAATGTTCGCGTGATGTCCGATCCGTAGCCGTCGACCGTTCCGCCGAAATCGCACACAAGGACGTCGCCGTTCACGATCGGCCTCCCCGTCGGCTCGTGGTGCGGTGATGCCGCGTTCTCTCCGGCGGCGACGATGGCAAACGAGACGCGCTCGCATCCACCGGCGAGCAGGCGGTCGGAGATCCAGCGCGCAACCGTCCGCTCGCTCATCCCGCTCAGCGCTTCCTCGGCGAGCAACCCCGCCACGCCGTCCGCGATGCGTGCGGCCGATCGCAATGCCGCAATCTCATCCTCGTCCTTCCGAAGGCGCAGGGCCGACATGATGCGCGACGCGAGTGCAAACTCCGCGTCGGGGAAGGTCGCCTGAAGGCGGATAAGAAACGTTGCCCAGAGGCGATCCGAGACACCGACACTCCGCGGTCGTGCACCGACGGCGCCGGCTACCGTCACGAATGGATCCTCCGTTTCCCCCCATGCACGAATGGGCACCGTGACCCCCTGTGCCTCGGCCCGCGGCCTCTCGAGCTCGGGCAGGATGAGGACGGCCTCATCCTCCGACGTAAGGACGAAAAGGGTGAGTCGCTCCAGCAACGGGGCGTCGTACCCGGTGAGGTAACGGAGGTCTGCGCCGGGCCCGAACAGCAGCGCGTCGAATCCGCCTGCGGCCATTGCGCGCGCGGCGGACTCGATTCGCGACTGAAATGCAAACATCCCGGCCTCATCATAGAGGGCCTCGCACGGAGCCCCACCCGTGTGGAGTATGGTCGAAGGCCGTGCGCACGCTGACCGTCGATCTCGATGGGCCGGTTAACTACGCCGACTTCGGCGGGACCGGCCCCACCATCGTTCTCGTCCACGGCCTCGGGGGTTCACATGCCAACTGGCTGGCCGTCGGGCCGGCACTGGCGCTTCGCGCGCGCGTGCTCGCCCCGGACCTCGCGGGCTTCGGCCGTACTCCCCCGGCCGGACGCAGCTGCGACGTGCGGTCGAACCGGGCCCTCCTGGACCGGTTCATCGACGAGATCGCCGGCGGTCCTGTGACCCTGGTGGGCAACTCGATGGGAGGACTGCTATCGCTCATGGAGGCTGCCCTGCGCAAGGAAAAGGTCCATGGACTCGTCTTGGTCGACCCGGCTCTGCCGCGCGCCCCCGGTGCGCGCCCGGACGCCATCGTCGCGGCCGCGTTTGCCGCCTACGCCGTTCCCGGTATCGGCGAGCGTTTCGTGACCGAGCGTGCGCGCCGTCTCGGCCCGGCGGGAATGGTGCGGGAGACGATGCGGTTGTGTTGCGTGGATCCCACGCGCATTCCTCCCGAGGTGGTGGAGGCTCACGTGGCGCTGGCCACTGAACGCATGGAGACCATGCCGTGGGCCACGCGATCATTCCTTCAGGCAGCGCGTTCGCTGCTGGCCCTGCTTGCGCAACGACGCCGAATCGAGGAAATCGTGGCCCAGATCGTCGCTCCGACGCTCATCGTCCACGGGGCGCGCGACCGGCTGGTGTCCGTGACCGCGGCGCGTGCGCTCGCGTTACGACGACCCGACTGGACGCTCCGGGTCCTCGACAACGTGGGGCACACGCCGCAGCTCGAAGCACCGGACCTCTTCGTCGACACTGTCGTCCGCTGGCTCGACGACCACGAGATCGCCGAAGCCCGGGAGGTCTAAGTCTAAGCTCCGGCCGCTTTCTTGAGGTCCTCCACCGACGCCAGCAGGCCCTCGGCGAGAACGTTGATATCCGGAACCGCGTCCCAGTCCGCCGTGAACCCGAACCCCATGATTCCCGACAGGCTGGTAACGGCGATCGACAAGGCGGTCGTCTCGCCCAGAGGCATCACCGGGTAGGTAACGAGCATCTTGGCGCCGGCCAGATACAGGGGAACTTGAGGTCCGGGAACGTTGGACACGGTGAGATTGATCAAGCGCTGCCGGGCAACGAGCCGGGCTGCGAGCCCGTGGAGGGTCGGTGGGGCCCATTGACCGATCGCCATCAGGGCGCCGGCGGCCACTGCCTGGTGAGAGGATTTCAGATCCTTCGTCAACGCCGTGATCTTTCGAAGACGGGTGGCGGGGTCGATCGCGCCCACCGGCAAATCGACGAAGATCGAGGCGACTCGGTTGCCCATCGCCATCTTCTGGGAGTCGTCTCGCGTAGAGACCGGGACCATCGCGCGCAGCGACAGCCCGCTCGTCGCCTCGCCGCGTTCGCGCAATAGGCGGTGGAGCGCACCGGCGACGGTGGCCAGAACCACGTCGTTCACAGTTCCGCCGAGCGCGTTCTTGATGAGCTTGGCGTCGGTGACGGGGACCTCGCACATCGCGAACCGGCGGTTTGGGCCCACGGTTACGTTGAACGGGCTGCGCGGGGGCGTTCCGGCAGCCAGAATCGAGGCGAACCCTCCCAGCATCTGTCCAAAACGGCCGAGGGCAGCCTGGGGCGCCTGCAGGAACTGGGCTGTGTTTTCGACCGCCGTCCGCACCGGGTGCGTCACCTGCTCGGCGAAGGCATCGCGCAGCAACTCTCCGGCGTTCGGGGCCCGGCGCGGCCGGTACTCTTCCGGCTCGACCGAGCGAGGCTCAGGAGAGAAGTCGCACAGCACCGTCGCAATATCGATCCCGGCCATTCCATCGATCATGGCGTGATGCGACTTGACGAACACCGCGACGTTACCGTCCTCGAGACCTTCGATGACATATAGCTCCCACAGCGGCTTCGAGCGGTCGAGAGGCCGCGACACCACCCGTTGGACGAAATCTGCCAGCTCGCGACGACCCCCCGGCGGCGGAAGAGCCGCACGGCGGATGTGGTATTCGAGGTCGAACTTCGGCTCGTCCACCCAGACCGGTCGCCCGAGGTTGAGCGGAACGAAGGCAACCTTCTGACGAAACCGCGGCACGAGATGAATTCTTCGTTCGATCAGATCGATGACGTCCTCGACGCCGAACCGGCCGTCCGGCCGGGTCGACGGATCGAGGATCGACAATCCTGCAACGTGAAAGTGCACGTTGGGCTGCTCGAGAAACAGAAAGTTCGCATCGAGAGCGGTGAGTCGTTCCATGTCGTTGCGACCTCCAGGCAAAAAGGCTCTTCTACCCTGACCCACCGCGACCCAGAGGTCAACCCACGTTCAGACCTTGAGCGGAAGAGCCCCCGGCACCAGGTCGAATTGTGCCGGCGTGGTCCCCACAACCTCCCCATCGACCTCCACGAGAATAGGACGATCCGTCGTGACCCGGACTCGCGAAGCCAGGTATTCCGCCACCTTGGGATGGGGCACGTGTTTGGCCTCGAACATCTTCTTCATCAACGCGGCAGCCTCTCGACGGCCCAGGTGAGTGGCTAGTACGTCGAGCATCCCGTCTTCGGGGATCGCCCGGGGCGCTACGCGCATTCCGCCCCCGTAAAACTGGCAGTTCGCCACCACGAGGAGATCGAGCAATCCTTCATGCACGATCGGACTCAAAGGCGCATCGACGCGCGATCCCCGAGCCTTGCGGCCGTGCATCTCGATCCGCGCCGTCACCGGGCGCATACCGACGATCTCCCACAACGCGGCAAGCCGGTAGACGGTCCCGCCCAGCCAGCGCGGCAGGCGCGCCGCACGCGCGACCACGGCGGCGCCGAGACCTGCCTCACCGACGTTGACCCACCACCGCGCCACTGATTCCCCCCTCGAATCGACACAACTAATGCGCGCAACGTCGATACGGCCGAAGAGTCGCTCACCGTCAAGGTGGGCGGCTGCTTCAATCGGGTTCTGGGGCAGGCCGAAGGTCTTGGCGAAATCGCATCCCGTTCCCGCCGCCACAACCCCGAGCACCGCATCGGGATTCAGCGGTTTCTCCGGTCCCATCATGCCGTTGACCACTTCGTTGACGGTCCCATCTCCGCCGACGGCTACGACGAAGCGGGCCCCACTCTCGAGCGCGTCCCGGGCAATCTCGGCGGCATGTCCGTGACGCTCGGTGAAGGCAACTCGCAGTTCGAGGCCCCGCATTCTCAGGACCCGCTCGATGTCCGGCCAAGCCCGCCCGATAAGGCCGCGCCCCGAATGCGGGTTCACGATCGCGTGAAGAGTCCCGAACGGCGAGGACACCGGCTACCCCCGGCTCCGACAGGGGGTAATCAAGCGACGTGCACTGGAGGTTTGTCCGGCTCGCAGCAACCTGATGGGATTTCTCCTATTACCCTCTCTGGTGAGGAGAGACGACCGAGCAACGGGGGGATCGATCTTCAGATGTGCCATCGCCGTCGTGTCGCTCGTCGCGATCCCCGGAGCACTGGCGCCGGCCCGAAACCAGGCTACAGCCGCAGAGAAACCCAACGCCATTCTCATCCTCACCGACGAGGGGACTGCCCCCGATCCAGTTGACTCGTTGCTTGTGAGCCTTTCACGCTGCAATGGCTCCTTCGTACACGGCCTCAAACTCTACGGGAGTTAGGCGGCCGAGTGCTCGTTGCCGGCGGCGGCGATGGTAGGTCCGTTCGATCCAAATGACGATCGCGAGACGCAGCCATTCGCGTGTCTGCCAGCGGCGGCAGCGCAGCATCCACGATTCAAGCCCAAGTTGTACGGATTCGGCGTGCTGGAGCCTCCCCATTCCTTACAACCAGCTCCCAACCCGGACGCGGGCACAGCCAAGGACCAAGCGAGGGGAGCGCGGGAAACGTGAGAGGGACCGCAGCGATACGACTAAGAACGAGGTCGGCTAGAGCGCGCCCGAGTAGGCAACGACTCCTCGATAGACCGCATCGGCGGCGCGGCGGAACCGGCGAGTTGTCGCATCATCGGGTGAAGCCTCCGCCAATTGCTTGAGAAGGTCCCAGACTTGCTTCGTAGACCGAACGAAATCCCCCGGTGACAGCTCGGTCATCCCGAGAACTTCCTCGAAGGCCTCCCCCTTCGCCCACCAGTACACCTGCTCGACGAAGCCGGGATCCGGTTCCCTGCAAAGCTCGATCCCGCGCGCGGCTTCCGCCTCGTGGATCCGCCCATACAGGCGCATCAAGCGGCCGAATCCGCGGCGAACGGCCTCCGTCGGCCAGGTGAACTCGGCCGCCGATCCTCGCGACTCATAGACGAGCCCGGACGCCAGGGCCGCCAGCTCGGGTGGGTCTAGCCCCTCGAAGATCGACCCCGCCAAAGTTTCGGCGACCAGCAGATCGCTTTCGTTGTAAATTCGGCAGAGCCGCTCTCCTCGCTCGGTAACCTCGCCCTTTCGCACGTAGCCGAAGCGGTCCAACACGTCGAGCACATGCTCAAACGTGCGCGCGAGGGTGCCGGTTCTGCGGCCGACCTGCTTCTCCATCGACGCGATCTCGGAGCGCAGCCTGTCGACCCGCTCAGCCCAGCGGGCGTGGTCGGCCCGGTCGGAGCAGGCGGCCACCGGGTGCTCTTCCGCCGTTCGCTCGACGTCCGTAACAGGGTCGGGGCGCACCGGTTTGCGCGCATCGGGTTCCGGTGAGAACCCTTCGAGCCGTCCTCTGATCTCGGCGACGTAGGCGGGCGTTCGCCTGTGGCCTTGCGGCATTGCGATCGACCCCACGACACGAGGAGGATGTCTCCACGAGGACGCAGCCAGGCGAAACGCTTCGCCGCGCTCCCCAACGAGCATCAGCCCGCCGCCGATCCGCCGAACCACCGCCGCAAGACCTCGGTGACGTCCGCGATCGAAGCGCACCACCGCGCCCGGACGCAATGCCTCGAGCGTCGACTCCAATACTGCAACCTTACGCGCCCTGTCGTTGTGCGTTCGGTCCCGGCGCGCCTCCCGTGCTTGCTTCACCAGCTCCCACCAATCCGAGACGTCCCCCAACTCGCACTCAAGATTCTCCTCGTAGCCGGCCAGTGCGGTCCGGTTCGTGGCGAGGGTTCGCTCAAGCCGCACGACGGAACGATCGGCGAGGAACTGACCGAAGGACAGGTTCATCAATCGCAACGCGTCTTCAACCGTGTAGCTTCGGATGAGGTTGACCGCCATGTTGTACGACGGTCGAAAGGACGAAACCAGCCGGTAGGTGCGCGCGCCGACCAGCGCGGCCACGCGCTCGAAAGCGATGTCCGGCTGGTGGAGCACGACACCGTATCCCACCCGGTCGATCCCACGACGCCCCGCGCGACCGGTCAGCTGCGTGTAGTCGGCGGGCGTGAGCATCTCGTGTCGCTCGCCGGTGAACTTCATCAACCGTTCGATTACGACGCTGCGGGCCGGCATATTGATTCCGAGCGACAACGTCTCAGTTGCAAAAACGACGCGGATCAGACCTCGCTCGAACAGCTCTTCCACGGTCTCCTTGAAAAGAGGGATGAGCCCGGCGTGATGTGAGGCGATCCCCCGCTCGAGTGCTTCTCGCCATTCGTCGTACCCGAGAACGTCCAAGTCGTCGCGCGGCAATACTTCGGCCCGAAGCTCCACGTACTCGGCGATCCGTTCCCGGTCCTCACGATCCACCAGTCGCATGCCGGCCGCCAGGCATTGACGCACCGCTTGATCGCAACCGGCGCGAGAGAAGATGAACACGATCGCCGGCAGGAGCCCCTCGTTGTCGAGCCTTTGGACCACGTCGGTCCGCCGGGGAATCGTGGTCCGGACACGAGTCCGGTACCCCTCGCGCCCGCGGCGAGCCCGCGCGGGAGAATCGGCCGTCCGCTTGACTGCGGGGTTCGGCAGCATCTGCCCGTCGCGCTCGACGAAGGTCGGCAGCATCTGATCCCGCGCAAGATAGCGGTGCTCCAGCGGTACCGGCCGTGCGTCCTCAATCACGACGTCGGTATCTCCGCGGACGGTCGAGAGCCAGTCCCCGAACTCCTCCGCGTTGGAAACCGTGGCCGACAGCGCCACGACCCGCACGTTGGGAGGTAGATGGATCAGGACTTCCTCCCACACCGCCCCGCGGTACCGGTCTTTCAGGTAGTGGACCTCGTCCATGACGACGAAACCCAGTCCCTCCAGGGTCGGCGACCCCTCGTAGAGCATGTTCCTCAGGACTTCGGTGGTCATGACGACCACCGGCGCTTCTCCATTGATGGAGTTGTCTCCCGTCAGGAGCCCCACGTTCGCGGCACCGTGAGCGGCAATGAAGTCCCCGAACTTCTGGTTCGACAGCGCCTTCAAGGGCGTCGTGTAGAACGTCTTGCTTCCCGAGCGAAGTCCGAGCCACACGGCGAACTCTCCGACGACGGTCTTCCCGGCACCCGTCGGTGCGCAGACGAGAACGCTCCGCTCCTGCGCAAGCGATGCGCATGCGTCGCGCTGAAAAGCATCGAAGGCGAAGGGAAAGGTCCCTTCGAACTCGGCGGCAGGGCTCAGCGAAGACATGCTAGCCGCGCGGCGAGTGGTGCGAACCTTCCCCCGGCGTCACTTGAGCGGGAACGGCGTGAATCCCGGAGCGTTCGGACCCGGGCCGATTCCGGGCACCGACAAGGACGGAGCCTCGACCGTCCATTCGCGCTTGAGAGCGTCCAGCTTGGTCGTACCCATGGTGAAAACCTGATCGGCTCGCGCCCGCGACTCCGAAGCGTGCTGGAGCAGCACCTGGACCATGTCTGTCGCCTTCTGCACCTCGGCGCCGATTTGCTCCTTGCGGCCGGCATTCTTTTCGCTGTTTGCCAGCTTGCCGAGCGCGTCTGCGTTCAAGCGCTGCTGAGCGGCAACGGAGTACAGCCGTGCTACGCCGACGTAACCTTCGATCCCGCGGATGATCAGCACCTGCGCCTCCTCAGCCTGCGCCGGTGGCTTCAGCTTGCTCACCGCCTCCTGGGACTCACGGAAGTCTTTCTGCCAGAGCGTGGCCAGCTCCTGAAAACGCTTCCCGTCGAGACGGCCCGCGCCGAACTCGGTGGCGTTCTTTCCGAGATGAGTCAGACCCTCCTGACTGAAGTGCGCCGTCATCAGGCCTTGCGCGCGCACGAGGGCGCGGCTGTACGCGCGCAGGCCGTCGGATCGATTGTCGTTCTGTCTCATACGCAGGCCCCCGAGGACCACGGCAAGAACCACGATCACCAACAACCCCCACCGGACCTTCCGCCTGGCCAGCAGGGGCGGCTTGCGTTCCACGATCACCGGCCTGGGCGCGCCGGCTCCTCCCCGACCCTTCCCCTTGCTTCGTGACTTCCCTTTGATCGCCATCTGCGTCCTTGTCTCTCGGAGTCAACGTTCTCAACGTTTCAACGCGAACCGGATCACCAGAATCGCGGCCTCATACAGGATATATAGCGGAACCGCCATCGCGAGCATCGAGTACGGATCACCCGACGGCGTGGCAACCGCGGCCAGCACGCACACCAGAAAGATCGCGTGGCGGCGGTGGCGGCCCAGCCAGCGGCTCGTCACCACGCCGGCCATAGCCAGGAAGACCAGGACGAGCGGCAGCTCAAAGGTGATCCCGAAGGCCAGGATCATGAAGATCAGGAAGCTCAGGTACTGATCCACCATTATCAGGGGCTGGAGCGGCCCGGAGGCGAAGGACAGCAGGAACTTGATTCCCGTGGGCAGAACAAGGAACGCGAAATACGAGCCCAGGCCAAACAGCGCGAGAGACGAGGCCACGAAGGGAACTGCATAGCGCTTCTCGTTGGCGAGCAGCCCCGGGGTGATGAACCGCCAGAGCTGAAAAAGGATCACGGGAAGCGCCAGCACCAGCCCGACGAACACGCTGACTTTCAACCGGACGAAGAATGCCGTGACGATCCCCGGAACGTAGACCGCGTCGACTCGCCCGCTCAGCACCGGCTCGAGGAGGAGGTCGAGGATCGGCTCGTACAGCACATAGGCGGCGACGGTTCCGGCACCAAAAGCGATCAGCCCAATGATCAGTCGCCGGCGCAGCTCGTGCAGGTGCTCGATGAGGGTCATCGGCGCGTCGCCGCGCTTGGGCCCGGAGCGACGGAGCCGCGTCACGCGGCGGAGGCGAGAACCGGCGGTGTTCAGTGTCGCGGACGCCTAGTCCGCTGCGTCCTTGCGGCTTGGTTGGGCCCGAGGCGCCTCATCGTCCTCGTCCATGCCGGTCCGCACGTCGTCGGCCAGTCCCTTCGTCGCCGACTTGAACTCTCTCAACCCGCGACCGAGAGACTTGCCGATCTCGGGGAGTCGCTTTGCGCCGAACAGCAGCAAGGCAACGAGCAAGATGAGGAGAATCTCTCCGGTACCGAGCTGCTGGAATATTGCGAGCATGGGAGCCTCCAAGAGAAGCATCTTAGCATCGAGCGGCGATGCGGCTCAGGGCTCCCGGAGCCGGCGGCTCCGGACCCGCTCCATGCCCTCCTGAACCTCGCGGAGCTGGTCCTGCATGGCCTCTACCTCACGATTGACGTGATCGGTCGCTTCTCCCACCGCGGCGACAAAGCTCATCAGGTGGCGCCAGAGACGAAGCAAGGCGCGCACGATCAACGCCAGCGATCCCGCCAGGATGGCGGCTGCAACTGCCCACACGACGCCGGAGACGGCAAGCACGGCACCCATCCTCATCGATCCAGACGGCGATGGTCCACCGCGGGACCCGAGGGAAAAGCGGTGACTAGGAGCCGGAGGTAACCCGGTACAGCTTTTCGAACCAGTCCGCGGATTCGAGAAGGATGTGGAAGTCGATCAAGTCGTCCGAGGTCAGCGGCGGACCTCCGCGGCTCTCCTCCAGCTCCCCGGGAAGCTCCCACACCGTGGCCTTGACCCCGCCGGAGATGAGGAGCTGAACGACGCGATCGTCGGCCGGCTTCTGGATGCGGCCGCCACATGTCGGGCAGCCGAACGCGTAGAACGACGCCGGCGAGTGGGTGCACACGCGCAACTCGATATCGCGTGGGGTGAGCTCTACCTCGCCGCACGATGGGCACGTCGCCTTGATCGTTGTCACGCTCTACTCCCATTCGCCCACGACCGTCGTGGTCGTCGATGCCCCAGATATCGGCATTGCCGAAGGCCTCTTGAGTGACCCATTGGAGTTGCGATCACTAGTCCGGCCTCATCAGTCATCGTGCTCAACGATTACGGAGCCACGGGGTTGCGGATGCCGATTCTGCCTGGTGGCGAGAACGCGAGTTGGGACTTCAGTCGGCCCCCTTTGGCCGCCGATAAGTACATGTCGAGAACTTACCGACCGGAGGTCCATTGGCTCGTCCAGGCAAGCAGAGGTCCGGTTCCGAACAAATCGCCCGAGCAAGATGGCAATTGTGGGTGACCACGTTCGCCATCCTGGGATCGATCACCACGGTGCTCGTGTTCGTTTCCTCCGGAGCCGAGAATGCGCTTCCGGACTTCAGCATCCTTCCGGCGCATACGCTCCGGATATCCCTGATCGGACTCATCGTCGGATTCGGGCTGTATGCGCTGGACCGGGAACGCAACCTCCGGTTTCTCGGCGATCGGCTGACCGAAGAGCAAGTGGAGAGCACGCGGCTGTCCACCAGGCTCGATTACCTCAGCCAGCTCCAACGCGAAAGAGACACCAACGCAACGCTTCTGGACGGCTCGGCCGACGGGATAGCCGTCGTCGATTCCGGGCTTCGGGTGCTCCGCTTCAACGCCGCCATGCAGTCGATTTGCGGGGTCCCCGACGCCCGGGCCCTCGGCGGTTCGGCGCCCGAGATCCTTCGATTCGCCTCTCCGGCCGGCGAACCGCTCGAGAAGGAGGACCACCCCCTCACCCGAGCCCTCAGGGAGGGCGTTCCACTGGCCGGACTCGAGCTCCGTTTGCAGCTACCGTCGGGCGAGGAACGTTGGGTCAGCGGCACTTTCAGCCCCGTGCGCGACGGCGACGGGGGTCCGCCCGTGCTCGTCCTCGTCACGGTGCGGGACATCTCCGCGCAGAAGGACGTCGAGACGATGCAGCGAGACTTTGTGTCGATTGTCTCTCACGAGCTCCGCTCCCCCCTGACCGCCATCAAGGGATTCACTAAGACCCTGTTGCTGCGCGGTGATCGAATCGAAGCGCCGATGCGCAATGAATTCCTCCAGACGGTCAACGACCAAGCCGACCGGCTCGCCGGGCTCGTCGAAGACCTGCTGCAGGTTTCGCGCATCGACGCGCGCCGCTTGCGAATCGAGCGCGCTCCGGTCGATCTCCAAGCGATGCTCGACAACCTCGTCAAGCAATTCAGCAGCAAGTGGTCCGGGCGAGAGATCGCCGTGGTCGCGATGGACAACGTCGTCGCCGACGCCGACGCCCGCAAGATCGAAGAGGTTCTGATCAACCTTATCGACAACGCAGTGAAGTACTCGCCGCCGCCGGAGCCCGTCATCGTGCGCCTTCGGGCGACCGGCGACGAGATCGAGGTCTGCGTCGAGGATCGCGGCTTGGGGATCGCCCCCGAAGACGCCGCCAATCTCTTCCAGAAGTTTCAGCGGATCGTCTCACCGGCCACGAGAGACATCGGGGGCACCGGGCTCGGCCTCTACATCGTCAAGGGCCTGATCGAAGCGCACGGGGGCCACGTCTGGGTCGAGAGTGCTCCGGGCGAGGGCTCAACGTTCGGCTTCACCCTGCCGGTGGCCACCGGCGCTCCGTCCGAAGAAGCCGTACACCAGGTCGGCGCATGAGCCGGTGGGCCCGCGAGCGCAAGGATGCCGAGCGCACACTCGAACGCCCGGAGATCGAAGCCTTGCTCGACGCCAGCAGGGCGGCATCCGAGCCGATCGACCTCGATACGGCGCTCGATGCCATTCTCGATGCTGCGTTGCGCTTGCTCGATGCGGACGAAGGCTCGATTCAGCTCGTCGATCCTGCGAGCCAGGAACTGTGGATTGCCGCCGCCCGCGGCATCCCCGAGCAGTTGATGCGCTCGACCCGGGTTCCCGTCGGCCACGGGGTCTCGGGACGCGTCGCTCAGGCTGGGACACCCTTGCTCCTGACTTCGGCGGTCGACGTCCAGCGCTTCTCCGGCTTCATCGCCAAGGAACGGAGAATTCACGGGGCCATCTGCGTTCCGCTTCGCGCCCGCGGCGCGGTGATCGGTGTTCTGAACTTCGATCTCATGAAGCCGGGCCGCACGTTCAGCGATCACGACTTGAACCTTGCGACACTTTTCGGCGACAACGCCGCCTACGCGATCGTGGCTCGTCAGCTATTGGATCGCGCGGAGCGACAGGCGGTGGAAATCGATGCCCTTCGGACGGCCAGCGTCTCGCTGACTACCACGCTGGATCTAGAGACCCTCGCCGATGAAGTCCTTACGCGAGCGCTGGAGCTTACCGGCTCCGGTGCAGGGCTGATTTGCATTGCGGGGCCCGGAGGCAAACCGGTTACCCTTGCTCGTTATCGGGGTCTTCCTCGCGACGAGGTCCGTGCGACCCTGGCTACTCCGGAGTTTCGCGAGATCATGGCCACCGGAACGCCCCAGCTCGTTCGAGGCCCCTGGGAGTCGACGCCGTTCGCACCTCTCGGCGCGATACTCGGAAAACAAGACCTGATGATCGTTCCGGCCGTGCCGGCCGAAGACGAAAACTCTGGAGTGCTGGCGGTTGCGCTCAAGGGCGGGCCGATGTCGTCGGGTATCCGGCTGCTGCGAACCTTTGCGCCGGAAGCGGCGCTCGCGCTCGGCAACGCCATACTCCACCGACGCATCGCCACCAAGGAGCAAGAGCTCCAGACAATCGTCGACTCGGTGTCCATGCCGATCGTGCTCGTTGATCGCTCGGCGCGCTTTCGGCTCATCAACCCTGCCGCGGCACAGACATTCCGCCTTACCCCTGAGTTTGAGGCGGGTCAGCCGATCACCGGCAAGCTCGGCGAAGAGCTCGAGGAGATGCTGGGAGCAACCGAAGAGGTCATGGGTCGCGAGGTGGTCCTCGGCATCGGCGGGCTTCCTCGCGCGTATCGTGCCTCGGTGACGTCTGTTCGCTGGGGCGGAACCGGCGGTGGTCGCGTCCTCGTCCTCGACGACGTCACGGCCGAGCGCGAGGTCGAGCAGCGCAAGGCAGACTTCCTTGCCGTCATCGGGCACGAGTTGCGCACCCCGTTGACGGCCATCCGTGGCTTCACCTCGACCGTGATTCGCAACGGCGACAAGCTCGACGCGCAAACGCGCTCGGAGGCTCTGAATCGCGTTATGGCCCAATCCGAACGGCTCGAGCGACTGATCGAGGATTTGCTGTTCGTATCCCGCATCGAGCGCGGGCGTCCTCCACTGCACTTGTCCTGGGATGACTTGGCAGAAGTGTGCGCAAGTGTGGTCTCCGAGTTTCGCCGGCGGGACCCGGACCGTCCGATCCTGCTCGACACGTCGCGCCCGGAGGTTCCCCTGCGCATGGATCGCATCAAGGTCGAGCAGGTTCTTTTCCACGTCCTCGATAACGCACTCAAGTACTCGGAGCCTCGAACCCAAGTGCGGGTAGCGATCGAGCAGCACGAGGATCACATCGAACTCTCGGTCACCGATCGCGGGATCGGCATCTACTCGGGGGACATCCCACGTCTATTTCGTCCCTTCGGTCAGCTGGACGCTTCGTCCACGCGGCGCCACGGCGGAACCGGAGTTGGACTCCACGTCTGCAAGACCCTGGTCGACGCCTTCGGCGGACGGATCTGGGCGGAGAGTGTCCTCGGTAAGGGTTCCACGTTTTCCTTCTCGGTGCCGCGAAATCCGCCGGACGATGAGGTCTCTTTACCTTCCTAGCCTCGCTCGTATCGGGCGAGCATCCGGCCGGCAAGCTCGCGAACGCCGGCCGCCAGCTCTGGTGGCGCGATAACCCGCGCGTCGGTTCCCAAGCGTAAGAGCAGGCGCTCGATCCAGGCCAGATGGGGAGTCCTCAAGGTCATGCGCACCCAGCCGTCGTTGAGCTCTTCCGCGCCGTCGTGCGGAATCCCTTCGCGCACCGAGGCCGCTCCCGGCGCCAGCTCGATGATGACCTCCTGGTCGTGATCGGAGGCAACGAAGAGCGCGGGTGGTCGCTCCGGGCCGCCTGCGGCGACCTCCGGGGGGCAGGGTTCGGCGAGAGGCGTGATCTCGCGAATGCGATCGACGCGGAACAGCCTCTCTTCCTTGCTCAGCTCATCGTGTGCTTCGACATACCAGCGGCCTTGCGCGGTCCGCACTCGCAGCGGGCACACAACTCGCTCGGTCATGGCGTCGCGACCGGCCGAGTAGTACTCGATGCGAACCCGGATACCACCGGCAATCGCGTCGCGCAGAACGACCAGCACGTCCGTCGCTTCGCGCTCGAGATCCACCGCCACCCGCTGCGCCAGCTCGACTGCCGGCTCGGCCTCGCCCCGAGCAACAGCTCCCTCGAGCTTGCCGAGCGCCGAAAGCAAGCTTCGTGACTCCTCGAGCCCCGGAAGGCCGGCTATCGCGCGTCCCATCACCAGCATCGTCACGGCCTCGAGGCGGGTAAGGCGCATCGGCCGCGAAAAGTAGTCGGCCATGTCGATGTGAATCTCCTCGCCGTCGACATGTGCCTCGATCAGATCCCCAGGCCCAAACGGCGGAAGGCCGCACACGAACAGCAGATCCAGGTCCGCCAGAACCTCCTCCCGGGTAACGCCGAACCGCCGGCACGCCTCCGTCACCGTCGTGCCGGGATTCGCGATAACCCACGGCACCAGGGCGAGGAGCCGCGACAACCGCTGCCCGGTGGGCTCAGCCGGCACCGGCGAGCTCCTCGAGCCTTCGGATGGCTTCGCGCCGAAGGTGCTCGGGCTCCAGGATCTCCGCGTCGTCGGCGAACCCGAGAACCCACCCGACGAGCAGATCCTCGTCTCCTACCGGCACATCGAGCACGGCCCACCCGTCGTCCCGGGTGGCCGTCGTTGCAGCGCCGGTGCGCCTGGCAACCCACCATGCCGACTTCGGGCCGAAGGCCACTCGCGCCGTGGTTGCCGCCGGACCCTCCCAGGGGCCTCGCGGCAGCGCCGGACCGGCCGGCGGTGGCTCGAAGTCCGGCGCACTCCCTGCTTTAACCGCAACGGAACCTTCCATGCGGGAGAGCTTGAAATGGCGCACCTCCCCGCGATCCTCGTCGTGCCCGGCGAGGTACCACCCGCCGCGGTAGGTCAGCGCATGAGGCCGGACGTGCCGCTCCACAACCGGACCGGACCCGCCGGTGCGGTAGGGAAAAGACACCCGCTTTCGCCGGGAGATCGCGTCGAGCAGCAGCCCGAGGTTCGGCACACCCGCCTCCACCCGGGCGTCGAGCCAAGCTGGTCCGGCACCCTCCACGGCCTCACCGCCGGCCAGGAGCTTGAGGGCTCCGCCGCGCCCGGTGTCGTCGCCCCGCCACGCCCGGGCAGCAAGCCACAGAGCCGCCTGCTCGTCCGGGGTGAGCCCGAGCTCCGGCAGGGCTGCCTCCTGCGGATCGATGAGGTACCCCTCCTCGACCTCCCAGGCATCCGTCGGCACGCGCTCGATCGGGATCCCCAGATCACGAAGCTCCTCCTTGTCGCGCTCGAACATGCGGTGAAATGCGCCGTCGCTCTGATCCGGATATATGGCCTTGCGAACCTGCTCCACGGTCAGAGGGCGCCGCGTGTCGAGGAGGAGGGCGACCAGATTCAGTAATCGCTCGACTTTGCTCACGCCCGGCAGGATAGGGGCGGCCGGCAAGTCCGGCCAGGACGAATGATCGTAGCGCCGGCAGGGGCTACACTCGCGCCGGGATGATCTACCTTCGCCGCGGGACGGTCACGAGCCTCGTCGAACGCCGGCCCGGCCTGCTCGATCTCACGGTGGACGTGGACGGAAACGACCGGCGGGCCGTCGCATTCCCGGCGCACACCGGACCCGTCCACGCCGGAGACCGCGTTGTCCTCAACGTGGGTGCGGTGGAACTCCGCCTCGGCACGGGCGGCGTCGACTTCGTGGTGGCCGTCGAAGGCGTGGAGGCGCACGACGCGGAGGCGGGCGGTGCCGTGAAGCTCCGCTACACCGGCCTCCAGTCGATAGTCGCAGCGGTCGAGGAGACCCACGGGACGACGCTCGAGGGGTTTTCCTCGCTCGGAGGAGCACCGGTAGTCCTTCCCGGCCTGCACAGCGCGCTGGCGCCCGTGTGCATCGCGGCGAAGGCAACCGCCGCGGAAATCCGCATCGCCTACGTGATGACCGACGCCGCCGCTCTCGCCATGCCCTTCAGCGATACCGTCGCCGCCTTGCGCGAAGCCGACCTGCTGGATGCAACCATCACCGTCGGGCAAGCCTTCGGCGGAGATTTCGAAGCCGTAAACGTTTATTCGGGAATTGCGGCAGCGCATGCCGTCGGGAAGGCGGATCTGGTCGTCGCCGGCATGGGTCCGGGCAATCTCGGCACCGGGACCAGGCTTGGTTTCGCACTCATCGAGCAGGGCACGCTCGTCAACGCCGTCGTGTCACTCGGCGGAACGGCGGTCGTCGTTCCGCGCATCTCGTTCACCGACCGCCGCGCGCGGCACGTGGGGTTGTCCCACCACACCGTGACGTCCCTCACGCTCGCAGCGCTGGCCCCCGCAACGGTCGCCTTGCCAAATTTCGAGCCTGCGCTGCGCTCGACGATCGACCGCGCGCTGAACTCGTCGGGAATCGCCGACCGCCACGCCGTCGAAACGGTCGAGCTATCAGACGAGATCGAAGAGGC
>JBKKBZ010000110.1:0-24474 GCA_046713235.1 Actinomycetota bacterium
GGGCCGCGCCAACTTCCCGGCCGCGGGAGAGTTAGGCCGCCCGACCAGGCGGCATCGACCGCGCGAGTGCCAAACCGCCGCCGGTTGCCAGGATGCACCATCCCCCAAACACAATGTGGAATGTCACGCTCCACGGCGACTTTTCGGGGGCGCGATTGTTTCGTGCGCGATCCATGGCGATCCCGCGATCTCGCTGGCCCAACTCCCGGCCGATCGGCGCGAGAACGAGGAATGCCGTGCCGGCCACAACCGCGACGGCGAGCCACGCGCGACTCCTTGCCGTTCTTTCCTCACGGGCACGCACCTGACGCATGAAGGCGACGAAGGCCACGCCCAGCGCGCAAGCCGAGACCGACGCGAGCAGCGCCAATGGCACGAGTGACTCAGCGGAGAGATCTTCGTAGGGGCCCGTTGACTCCATCTTCGCCCCAAGGGATCCCTCCAAGGCGACCGGAACGAGGGCGGCGACGAGGAGCCACAGCCAACGAACGATGTCGCGTGTGGCGCTCGATGGCGCTTGGAAGTCGAGATCAGCCGACGACACGTAGATCGGCGTTGTGACGAGCACATGCCCTGCCACCAGCATCGACGACACGAGAACCAGCCGGTGCGTGGGCACGGCGTAGGAGCATACGGTGCGGGGAACCTCGTTCGGTAGGGCCGTTCGGGCAGATCAGCCGGCGATGTCGGCGAGCGTGTCGCCCAGCCGTCCGAGCACCTCGTCGATCAACTCATCGGGGATGTTCAGAGCCGGCTCGATGCGCACGGTCGTCGCGCTGATCTGCGTGCCGGCCACGAGCACGCCTCGGCGGAAAAGCCCCGCCGCCACGCGGTAGCCGGTGTCGTGATCGGGGAACCACAACCCGAGCAGGAGCCCCTTGCCGGTCACCTCGGTGATCACACCCGGATGGCGCTCGCGCAGCGCGGCCAGCCCGTCGAGGAAACGCCGTCCCTTGGTTTCCGCCTGCTCCCACAGCCGCTCGCGAAGCGTCACGTGAATCGAGGCGATCGCCGCCGCGCACGCCAAGGGGTTTCCGCCGAACGTGGATGTGTGCAGGAACGGGTTCCTCTCGAGCGCCTGCCAGATGTGCGGCCGGCCCATTAGCGCTCCCACCGGCATGACCCCGCCGCCGAGGGACTTCGCCACACAGATGATGTCGGGCACGACGCCCCAATGATCGACACCCCACAGCCGGCCGGTGCGTCCCAGCCCCGTCTGGACCTCGTCGGCGATGAGCAACACGCCCCACCGGTCGCAGACTTCCCGGAGCGACGGCCAGAAGTCGTCAGGCGGGACGATGGCCCCGGCTTCGCCTTGAATGGGCTCCATCACTACGGCGGCGATGCCTTCGCCGACCGCCGACGCGCGGCGCAGCTCCTCTTCGACCGCCGCTGCATCCCCGAACGGTACGTGTCGCACGCCGTCTAGCAAGGGAAGGAACGGCTCGCGAAAGGATGCCTTACCCATGAGGGAGAGCGCGCCTTGGGTCTTTCCGTGAAAGCCGCCGAGCGCCGCGATGAATCCGTTGCGGCCGGTGAAGACGCGCGCGACCTTCATCGCGCCCTCCACCGCCTCCGTACCGGAGTTGCACACGAACGTGTTCGCGATGTCCCCGGGAGCAATCGTGGCGAGCAGGCGGACCAGCATGCCGCGAATCGGATCGATCAGCTCCTGAGTCGGCAAGGGATTGCGCCGAAGCTGCGCGGCAACGGCTTCCACGACCTCGGGGTGACGGATGCCGAGGTTGTAGATGCCGTAGCCGCCGAGGCAGTCGATCCACTCCCTGCCGCCGGCGTCGCGGACGATCGACCCTTCGCCCGTCCATTCGATCGCCGCGTAGTCGTCGGTCTCGGTCACCGATTTCCGGTAGTTCACGAGCCCCGGCGTGTAGTGGTTGACGTGGTCGGCGACGGCCTGCTTTGCGAGAAGAATCGGGTCGGGTTTCGACGTCCCGGAGATTAGCGACAGCATCTCCTCGGAGGCGGCGAGCGCCTCCTCGAACCTCCGCCCGGAGGGTTCATCGTTGTGGGTCACGAGGCAAGGCTACCAGGCGGCGCATCGGCGTCGGACCGTTCTCGATGGTGCATGCACACGTCCGGTCCCTTCAAGTAGCATGTGCCCCGATTCGGAGTCGAAAGGAGCCGTTAATGAGTCGTGCATTCCGTCCTTTTATCGCTGCGGCGGCGCTTGCGATTGCGCTGGCCGCCTGCGGTGAGACCAAGGACACCGGGTTCAACAACCTTCCCAAAGGAAAGGCCGGAAAGGGCGGGGGAGACGACGGGACGATCATCGCGATGAAGGCCGGCAACACCTTCGCGCCGGTCACCTTCAAGGCCAAGGCCGGAGACAAGGTCACCTGGCGCAACGACGACACCAGCGGCCAGCCGCACAACGTCGTCGCCGACGACGGCGCGTTCGACTCCAACCCGCAGTGCACCGCCACCGATGCCGGGAAATGCCTGGCGGTCAAGGACACATTCGGCTTTGCGTTTACGAAGGCCGGCACATTCGGCTACTACTGCGTCGTCCACGGCGGAAAGGGCGGGGTCGGCATGGCCGGCACCGTCGAAGTCGCCTGAGTCCCCTGGGAGGTCACGACATGCTTGGTACTGCGCGAACACGGCTGGCTGTTTTGTCGGCCATGCTGATCCTCGGCGTCGCGTGCGGTGGAGACAAGAAAGCGGTCGACGGATCACCGACTCCGACCGTTACGGCGGGGCCGGTGGCGACGAACGCCGTCAAGGCGGTCGATTCCTCGTTCAGCCCCTCCGCGATCACCGTGACGGCCGGAACCGAGGTCGTGTGGACGTTCGACGGGACGCTCCAGCACTCGGTTACCGCCGACGACAAGTCCTACGATTCCACGCTTCAGAACAAGGGCGCCACGTTCAAGCGCGCGTACGCAACGGCCGGGACGTACCGCTACTACTGCACGCTCCACGGCGCTGCGAACGGAGTCGGGATGTCCGGTACGGTCCTCGTGACCTAGCGGATGGATCCACTCGCGTCTGCCGGAACCGCTTTGCTCGAGCGGCGCGAACCGCTCCCCGAAGCGCTTGCGCGCGAGGTCGTCTCTCTTCCCGACGACCGCCTGCCGGAACTGATCGCACTCGCGCATCGCGTTCGGCTTGAGTTCGCCGGACCGGAGGTCGAGGTCGAATCGATCCTCTCGGTGAAGACCGGAGGGTGTCCCGAGGATTGTCACTTCTGCTCGCAGTCCGGTCGCTTCGAGACACCGGTGCGGCCGGAGCCCTTCCTTCCGCTGGCCTTGATCGTCGACGCGGCGCGCAAGAGCGCCGAGGCCGGGGCAACGGAGTTCTGCATTGTCCTCGCCGTGCGCGGACCCGACGAGCGCATCATGGAGCAGACGCTCGAGGCGGTGGACGCCATTCGCAGGGAGGTGGGGATCAACGTCGCGTGCTCTCTGGGAATCCTGACGTCAGATCAAGCCAAGACGCTGGCGGAGGCCGGAGTGCACCGCTACAACCACAACCTGGAGGCGTCGAGGTCGTTCTTCCCGAGCATCGCGACCACCCACACTTGGGACGAGCGCTACGAGACGTGCTTGCTGGTGAAAGAGCACGGGATGGAGCTGTGCTCGGGAGGAATTCTCGGCATGGGCGAGAGCTGGGATCAGCGCGTCGAGTTTGCGCTGCAGCTCCGCGAGCTCGGGCCGTGCGAGGTGCCGATCAATTTCCTAAACCCCCGGCCCGGGACGCCGCTGGGCGACCGGCCGGTTCTGACGCCGTTCGAGGCTTTGCGGTGCATCGCGTTCTTCCGGCTGATGCTGCCGTCGGCGACTCTCCGCTATGCAGGGGGACGGGAGGTGACCCTGCGGGATCTCCAGGCGACGGGGATGCTCGCCGGGATCAACGCGCTCATCATCGGCAACTACCTCACGACCCTGGGCCGGGCGCCCGAGGAGGACCTGCGCATGCTCGAGGACCTGCGCATGCCGGTGAAACGCCTCCTGTAGCCGATCCTACGGGACGAAAGGGCGTAATTTTCGGGCTGGACCGGTCGGCGTCTCCGGGATATGCTCGCCCCAGTTTCTCACCCACCGGCCACGGGCAAACCATCAGGCTCCGCCCGCTACGGAGGTCCCCGTGAGCGAGTTCTGCCCCATCTGTTCGGACCAAGACATCGTGGTCACCCCGGCACGTCTTCAGGAGAAGCTCTGCCTCTGCCTGGGCTGCCGGGCGACTTGGTATGAGCGCGGCCTGGGACCGGAAGAGATCATCCCGGCTCCCGACCGGCGCGCCCCGATCCTCGGACCGCGGGTCGCCCGCCCGGCGTAATCGAAGGGCGATCTCCCGTTTCTTCCCCACCCTCCGGCTTCAGCCTGGACGGGTTTCGTCACTGTTAGACTCGGCTCGATGACCCGGCGCGCACGGGCCGTGGGGGTGATGGGGGGAACGTTCAATCCTATCCACCACGGCCATCTCGTTACTGCCGAAGAGGCGGCGACCGCGTTCGGCCTCGACGAAGTCCTCTTCGTTCCTTCCGGCCGTCCCTGGCAGAAGGAACGCGAACGTGTCGCACCCCCTGAGGAGCGTTACATCATGACGGTAATTGCCACCGCGACAAACCCGCGGTTCCGGGTGTCGCGGATCGAGATCGACCGTTCGGGCCCGACCCACACTATCGACACGCTGCGGGAGCTGAAGTCCGCCCTGGGTCCGGGCGTGGACCTATGGTTCATCAGCGGTGCCGACGGTGTTCTGGGCATCCTGACCTGGAAAAACCCGGAGGAGGTTCTACGCGAGGCCCGGTTCATTGCGGCGACCCGGCCGGGCTACGACCTCGACCGCCTCGAGAAGGAGCTGCCGGCCGGGATGGAGAGCCGGGTCAGCATCCTCGAGATCCCGGCGCTGGCGATCTCCTCCACCGAGATTCGCGCTCGCGTGCGCGACGGCCGGTCCATTCGCTACCTCGTCCCCGAGGGGGTCGCCCGCTACATCGAGAAAACGGAGCTGTACCGATGAGACTGACCCTGGACCTTCCCGACCTCGGACTGACGCCTTCTCCTCCCGGCCGGCGCGAACGCCGCCGCGCTCGCTCGGCTAAACGCCGGCGCCTCGCAGCACTTGCGATCGCCCCCATTTTCGTCATGGTCGGGATCGTCGCGCTCACGCGGCTTGGCGGCGACGAACCCGGCGCAGGCGACCGACCCTTGCTTCCGGGCGGTGACCCCCAGATCACGACGCTGGTGATGACCACGCTCCACAGTGACGTGTCCGGACAGGCGGACACCATTGCGCTGTTCGCTACCGACCCGGCCGGCCGCAAGGCGTTCGTGCTTTTGGTCCCGACGGCCGTGCTGACCGAGATCCCCGGGTTCGGCTTCGATACCATCGGACGGGCGCTCAGCTTCGGACGGACCCCGCTCGCCGAGGTGACGATCGAGAACATGCTCGGAGTCAGCGTCGACCACACGGCGGTGCTCGAGGACTCCACCTTGGCCCGCCTCATCGACCGGCTCGGAGGCATTCGCATCAAGGTGCCGGCCACGCTGTTGCGAGAGGATCGTGACGGGCGCCTGGTTCCCGCATTCGATTCGGGAGACCAACCCATGAACGGCAAGCGTGCGACCGAGTACCTGGCATTCAAGGGTCCGGACGAAACCGAGCTGTCGCGTCTCGCCCGCGCGCAGCAAGTGTGGGAAGCGATTTTCGTACGATCCAACGGGGCGAAGGCGAAGGATCTCCGCCGCCAAGTCGCCCTGCTCGGTTCCGCAGTCGGCGGGGACGCCAGCGCCGAGGATCTAGGCCGGGTGCTCGCGGTGATTGCAGGCGCACCCCCGCAGGCGCGGGGCTACGATGTCGTTCCGGTGGGCCCGGTGGGAAGCGCCGGAGGCGAGGAGGCACTGCGGCTCAATCAAGAGGAGCTAGAGGCGCTCGTCGGCCGCCAGCTTCTGGGATCGCTGACGGCTCCGCCGGAAGAAGTCCGCGCCCGCGTTCAGCTCCTCAACGGTAACGGCATCCCGGAGGCGGGAGTCCTCGTTGCGCAACGCCTCGTTCCCGCCGGGTTCCGCATCGTGGATACCGGCAACGCCGTGTCGTTCAACTTCCCCAAGACGAAGATCATCGTCTACGCCGACGAGCCGGCGATCCGCGAGCTGGCCGAGCGGATCCGTATGCTGCTCAAGGTGGGAGAGATCGAGATCGGTCGCAGGCCCCAAACCGCGGTGGATATCACGGTCGTTATCGGGAAAGATCTACAACCAGAGTGACCACCGCCGAGAACTATTCGCGTGATCTCGCGATCGCCGCCGCTCGAGCCGCTTCGGAGAAGAAGGCCGCCGACGTCCGGATTCTCGAAGTCCGGGAGCTAATCGTCATCACCGACTTCTTCGTTCTCGCCGGCGGAGCAACCGAACGTCAGGTCCGCACGATCTGCGATGAGGTGGAGAAACAGCTCCTCGTCTTGGGGGAGAAGCCGGTTCGGCGCGAAGGCGAGCGCGAGGCGTCGTGGGTTCTGCTGGACTACGACGATTTCATCGTCCATGTGTTGACGGCGGAGGTGCGGGAGTACTACGGCCTGGAGCGGCTGTGGAGGGACGCACCCGAAGTCTTTTGGAACGACGGCGACTCAGGGACGAAGGATGGCGAGGCAGGCTCGGCGGCCATCAAGGAGACGTCCGAATCCTCCTCCTCGGCCGACCGGGCGAAGCGCGCTCGTCGCTGATCTTCCGACTCGATCCAAAGAGCGATCGCCCCCAACAACCCGATCTGCCAGAGATGCCAGCCCCCCGCACCAAAGACCAGAGGCGTGAGCACCGGACCTGTGAGGAGGGCGAGGATCGCGCCGGCTCGGCGCGGGCGCGGCTTGACCGAGACGAGCAGGGGGGTGACCACGAGCGCGAGCGTCCAGGCCACCGGCTGCACGTAGTCGCCGAGGTGCTCTAAGAAGCTTGCCCCGACGTCCGAGAGAGACCGGTGGCGTGCTGCGACTAGGTCGGCCAGTGCCCAGAAGGTCACGGAGAGCGATCCGGCCAGCACCAGCGCCCGCCGCCGCCGCTCCGCCCGAAACTCGCGTGTGGCTCGTGTCCTCACGCCGCCATCCTAGTACCGGGGCGGGACACGCCCGAGAAAGAGAGGGCCCTCGAGTCGACGGTTCGAGAGATCACTCGTAGAGTGGTTGCTCGTGGGATCCGTGCTGAGCGCGACGCGGTACCGGGTCGACGACCTGGCTTCCAAGGCCGGGGTCAGCGTGGATACCGTGCGCTTCTACCAGACACGGGGCCTGCTCCCGGCCCCGGGTCGCGAGGGCCGGGTGGCCTGGTACACAGATGAGCATCTCGACCGGCTGGTGCGCATCCGAGACCTCAAGGACAAGGGATTCACCCTCACATCGATCGGCCGCCTGCTCGCCGGTGATCTCGATCCGGCCGACGAGGCGCTCGTCGAAGCGGTGGCGGGGACGGCACCGGGCGAAGAGGACGCCGGGACCATGACTCGCGAACAGCTGGCCGAGCGCATCGGCGTTCCCGCCGAGCTGCTACAAGCCGTCGAGCGCGAGCGGCTAATCGTGCCTCCCATGCGCGACGGAAAGCCCGTCTATACAGAGGCGGACGTCCAGGCGGCGCAGGCCGGCCTGGCACTGCTGGAACACGGCGTCCCGCTGGAGGCCCTCCTCGACCTCGCCCGGCATCACGACCGGGCGATGCGCGAGGTAGCCGATCGCGCCGTCGAACTGTTCGACACGCATATTCGGTCGGCAGTCCGCGGGTCGGCGCTGTCCGACTCAGAGGCAGCCGCTCGTCTCGTCGAAGCGTTTAGGACGATGCTGCCGGCCACGACGACGCTGGTTGCGCACCACTTCCGCCGGGTGCTCCTCTCTGCTGCCCAGGCGAGGATCGAGGAGGCGGCCGGCTCGGACGGCGTGACGGCGTGACGCCGTGACGCCGTGACCAAACGTCGCGCCGTGGCATTGCCCACCGGCCGGGCGAAGGTGCTGGCCGTTCGATCGATGTTCGATGCCATCGCTCCGCGATACGACCTCGTCAATCGTTTGATGACGTTTGGTCTCGACGTCGGATGGCGCCGGCGAACCGTCGAGGAGCTTGGCCTGCCGGAGGGATCCCTCGTCGTCGATATTGCCTGCGGCACCGGAGACCTGTGCCGTGAGGCGCAGGCCCGGGGGTATCGCGCGATCGGGTTCGACCTTTCCTGGGGAATGCTTGTGTCGGCGAGAACGCAGGCCCCCCTTGTGCAAGCCGACGCGCTGTCGTTGCCGCTGCGCGACGGGGCTGCTGCCGGAGCCACCTGTGGGTTCGCCCTTCGAAACGTCGAGGATCTGGGCCGTCTTTTTGGTGAGCTGGCGCGGGTGGTTCGGCCGGGGGGCCGCGTTGCGCTGCTCGAGACGGACGAGCCATCGAGCGCGGTGGTGCGGTGGGGTCACAGGCTGTACTTTCGCCGCGTCGTACCGTTCATCGGCGGAATCTTGTCGGACCGCGAGGCGTATCGGTATCTTCCGCGTTCCACCGCGTATCTTCCGCCCGTAGCCGATCTGCTCCGCATGCTGTCCGAGTCCGGTTTCACCGGCGTGAAGACAAGGCCGCTCGGGCTCGGGGCCGCGCAGATGATCGCGGCGACGAGGACCGATCCGTGACCCGCCTGGATGTGCGCAGCCACCGGCTGCCGGGTCCCGTCGATCTGGTCGCGCTGTCGCCGAGGCTCGAGGCGCTTGTGTGGCTGCACCAGGGCGAGGGCTATCTCGGTTGCGGAGAAGCGCTCCGCATCGAACCGGGAGCAGGTCCCGGCCGTTTCGAGCGGACCTCGGCGGCGATGCTCGAGGTGCTCGGCGACGCGGATGATCCGGCTCGTGCCGTGGCCTTCGCGTCGTTCACCTTTGACCACGACGATCCTGCCTCCATCGCGGTGGTGCCGGCGCTCGTCTTCGAGACGCACGACGGCTCGTCGTGGACGACGGTTGCCGGCGCGCCCGGATCATCTCCACCGTTGCCCCGCGAAGCCCGACCGGCGCCGGCCGGGCTGTCGGCCGACCGTTACACCGAAGCGGTGGCGTGGGTGAGAAACGCGATTCGGCGTGGACCGCTCGACAAAGTTGTTTTGGCGCGCGAAGTTGCGGCACGCACAGACCGGCCGTACGAAGCGCGCGCCATTGCGAACGCGCTCGCAAAGGCGTATCCGGAGTGCTACACGTTCTCGATCGCAGGTCTGGTCGGGGCGAGCCCGGAGTTGCTGGTCCAAAGGACGGGCAACGTGGTGGAGTCCCTCGTCCTGGCGGGGTCGGCGCCGCGCGGCGCCGGCCCCGCCGCGGACGAGCGCATGGCTGCGGACCTGCTGGCCTCGCGCAAGGACCGCTGGGAGCACGACCTGGCCGTGGGCAGCTCTCGCGCGTCGCTGGCGCCGCTGTGCTCGACCCTCGACATCGATGACGAACCATGGCTGTTTCGCCTGGTCAACATCCAGCACCTGGCCACGCGGATGCGCGGGGTGCTGTCGAGCCCGCTGACTGCGCTGCAGGTGGCCGGGCGTTTGCACCCGACGGCTGCTGTGTGCGGTGTCCCGACCGAGAAGGCATTGGCGATGATTCGCGACCTGGAAGGCTTCGATCGAGGACGATACGCGGGTCCGGTCGGCTGGATGAACGGGAACGGTGACGGTGAATGGGCGATTGCGCTGCGCTGCGTTCAGCTCGACGGCTCGACTGCGCGACTCTTTGCCGGGTGCGGAATCGTTGCCGACTCCGACCCCGACGCCGAGCTGGCGGAGGCCGAGCTGAAGCTCGAGGCGATCCGCACGGCGATGGGGGAGACCGCCGGCTAAAGGGTCGGGCCACCCTCGATCAACCCTTGACCGACGCGAGGTTTCGCCGCCATTGGTTATGAGATAGCGGCGGCAACGGCGTCCCAGACCCGCCGATGGGCGAGGACGTTCTCGGTGCGCCGGGTGGTCACCTCGATGAGGTGAATACCGCCTGAGGCGACTGCTCGCTGTAGCTCGGCCGGGAGGTCGCCTGCTCGCTCGGCCCGTGCGTACCCGATGTCGTAGACGGCCGCCAGACGGTCGAAGGCGATGCCGTGCGGCGTGCCGAACAGCGTCTCGAAATGATCGTGCTCGGCCTGGGGCAGGAAGGAGAAGATGCCACCACCATCGTTGTTCAGAACGACGATCGCGAGGTTCACCGGCTCGGCGCGCGAGGAAAGCAATCCGTTCTGATCGTGCAGCAGGGCCAGGTCGCCCACCAGCGCCGCCGCCGGGCCCGGCGCCGCCCGTGCAATCCCAATCGCCGAGGACACCGTGCCGTCGATGCCGTTCGCGCCGCGGTTGGCGAAAACCCGAAGTCCCCGCCGCGGCTGCATGAACCAGTCGAGGTCTCGCACCGGCATGCTGGACGCGACGAAGAGCGCCGACCCGTCGGGCAGTGTTGCCGCGACATCGCGTGCCGCGCGAGCCTCGAACGGCTCGTCGGTGGCGTCGAGCGCCTCATCGAGCGCCCGGCGTGCTCCGCGCTCTGCTTCCCGCCAGTCCTCGAGCCACGCCGCTCGCCGCGCGGGGAGGGCCTTTGCGACGTCGGCGCAGAGAAGCGTTGGATCTGAATCGATGCTCCAGGACGCATTCCGCTCGGGATCGAGCCAACCCGCGTCGGGATCGATGAGGATCTGACGCACGCTCGGACCGAGCCATCCGGAAATCGTCTTCGACGTGCTGAGCCGTCCGACGCGCACGGCGAGGTCCGGACGGTGTACGGCCGCAAACGGTTCGTGGCGCAGTAAGGCGTCCGCCGTCGATATAGCGTGCTCTCCCCAGCGCGCGCCGGATTGAGGCTCGGCGATGAGCGGCCAGCCCGCCGCGCGCGCGAGCGCCGTGACGGCCTCGGGATCAGCATCCGACTCGCCGGCCAGAAGCACACCCTTGGCGGTGCCGGCAATCTCGCGCGCAACGCGATCGACGATGAGGTCGGGCGCCGGGCGCGGTCCGCGAGAGACCTCGACCCAGGGACGGCCGTCGGGCCGGCCGTCGAGCGGATACGGAAATGCGTTCTCGTTCGCGGGAACCAGCGGATCTCGAAAGACAAGATTGAGGTGCACCGGTCCCGGCGGTGACCCGATGGCCGATGCGACGGCGCGTGCCGCGAGCGATCGCCAGTAGCGCACGGCGTCGGGGCGCGCCTCTGCCACGCCGACTTCGGCAAACATCCGCACGGCGGCACCGAACAGCTGGATCTGATCGATCGTCTGACCGGCTCCGGTCGCCCGAAGCTCGGGAGGGCGGTCTGCGGTGAGAGCGAGGAGGGGCACGCGTGCTTCGTGCGCCTCGACGATGGCCGGGTGAAGGTTCACAGCGGCGGTCCCCGATGTGGTGAGCACGGCGACCGGCCGGCGCGACGCCTTCGCGAGACCTATCGCCAGAAATCCGGCCGACCGCTCGTCGAGGAGCACGTGGACGCTAATACCGGCATGCGCGGCCAGCGCATATGCGATCGGCGCCGATCGTGAGCCGGGGGAGAGCACCGCGTCGGCGACCCCGCCGCGCGCGAACTCGTCGACGAGGCAAAGCGCGAGCGCCCGACCGGCCCCCGAGTCGCTCATGCCATACTCGGCGCGTGGCTCTGCAAGCGGTCGTCGAGGGGAGCGGACCGACGGTGGTCCTGGTGCACGGCTTCACCCAAACGCATCGATCCTGGGATCGCATAGCCGCCCTTCTCTCGCCGTACCGGCGGGTCGTCCGCGTAGACCTTCCCGGTCACGGAGAATCCTCCGCGGTGCGCGCAAGCCTCGCGGAGTGTGCGCGGCTCGTGGCCGACGCCGGAGGCGACGCCGTGTACGCGGGGTATTCCCTCGGCGGACGAGTTTGCCTGCGGCTCGCGCTTGACCGGCCCGATCGCGTACGCGCCCTCGTGTTGATCGGCGCGTCGCCGGGCATAGCAGACGACGACGAGCGAGCGCTGCGCCGCGCTCTCGACGAGCGGCGCGCGGCAGAGGTCGAGCGCGTCGGGGTTCCTCGATTCGTCCAGGACTGGCTCGCGCAACCGATGTTCGCCGGCGTCCCGCCCGAGGCAACGACCGAGCGCCTGTCCAATACGGCCTCGGGGCTTGCCTCGAGCCTGCGGCTTGCCGGCGCCGGCGCCATGGCCCCGCTGTGGGGACGGCTGGGGGAGCTGCGGATGCCGGTAATGCTGGTGGTGGGGGAGCGCGACGCCGCCTATCGCGCGATCGCCGAGCGAATGCGCTCGGCGATTGGGCGTGACCACTGCCGGCTGGCGGTTGTTCGCGGCGCCGGTCACGCTGCGCACCTGGAGGCACCGGGGATGGTTGAAGGGCTTCTCGAGCGATTCCTCGTACGCCATGCTCCGGTCGCCTAGCGGCTTGGCGGAAAGCAGCTTTCGGGTCACCCCGCGTTCACCTCGTAACGGCGCAGCGCTTCCGGGTCGATCTGCGGGCGGCGCACGGTAATGCGGCCTGCAACGGGAACAAGCGAATCCACGACGAGGTCGCCGGCCAGAAGAGGCACCGTGGCCAGTCCGCACGCGAACGGCAGCTCCGGCAGCACCGCGGCCAGGGCGAGGCCGGCTGCTACCCCGACGGAGGTCTCCAGCGGGGAGGAGACGATGGCAGTCACCCCGGCCGCCTCGGCGATGCGCAAGGCCGCCGCGACACCTCCTAGCGGTTGCACCTTGAGTACGACGGCACCGGCGGCTCCCAGCGCCGCAAGCCGCTTCGCGTCCTCCAGTGTGCGGACCGACTCGTCGGCTGCGATCGGGACCTCGACCAGGCTCCTGACTTCGGCCATCATCTCGAGAGTCCGGCAAGGCTGCTCGACCAGCTCGAGATCGAACGCCGACAAGCGCTTGATTCTTTCGACTGCCGTGTCGACGTTCCAGGCTCCGTTGGCGTCGATACGAATCTTCCCCGCGGGGCCGAGGACGCGCCGCACGGCCCCGACGCGCGCTTCGTCTCCGGCATCGCCGACCTTGATCTTGGCCACCGAGCATCCCAGCCTCAGGGCGAGCCCGGCGGCGTCGTCCGGCGACAGCTCGGGGATGGTGGAATGCACCGGAATCCATGTGCGCACGGCATCGGGCCACGGCGTTGTGGCGGCCTCACGAGCGGCGGCGAGCCACGGAGCACGATCGACGCTGCCGACGCCCGGAAGGGGTGAGCACTCTCCCCAACCCTCGGGACCATGAACCAGGACGCCTTCCCGGTAGCGCATCCCTCTGAAGGGCACCCGAAGGGGAATCCGAAACACGTGGGTTGCGAGGCTCATGCGTCGTCGGCACCCCTCGCGGCGGATCGGCCGCTCGAGATCACGCCAGCCACAACCCCAGCGCCAGCAGCGCGCCCATGATCATGTGCAGGCCCGCCGTCCCCGTCAGCGCTTGCGCCTGAGAAGCGGGGTCGTGGCGCGAGATGAAAATGAGCGGGGCGGGCGCCACGAACAGGGCCGTGTAGGCGAGCAAGGGCCAGAAGCTCCGGGCGTACACCGCCGTGGGGACCACGGCCGCGAATGCCACGGCCACGGCTCCGACATATGTGAGGCGGGCCCGCTCCGGTCCGAGTTTTACCGCCAGCGTGCGCTTTCCCGCCCGTTCGTCGGTCGAGATGTCGCGCAGGTTGTTGACCATCAGAATCGCCACCGCAAGCAGGCCGACGGGGACGGCGGCCGCCACAGAGACGGGGACGATGCGCTCCACCTGCACGTACGCCGAGCCGGCGGTCGCCACGAGACCGAAGAACACGAATACCGCCGCCTCCCCGAGTCCGGCGGCGCCGTACGGCCTTGGGCCGCCGCTGTACGTCAAGCCTGCGATGATGCACGCTGCCCCGACGGCGATCAACCACCACCCCGCGGCGGCGGCCAAGGCGAAACCGGCCAGGCTGCCGATCGTACCGGCGACGAACATTGCCGTGAACATCGCACGCTGGGACACGGCTCCGCTGGCCGTGAGGCGCCGCGGACCTACGCGCTCTGCGGTGTCGACTCCGTGGCGGGCGTCGAAGGCGTCGTTGGCATAGTTGACTGCGACTTGGCCGCCGATCGCAACCGCCAGGGCCGCGAAGAAGCGCCACGCGATGAACTCCTGAGCAGCACCGGTTCCGACCGCGACCGGCACGAGAGACGCGCCGAGTGTGCGCGGCCTGGCGGCCGCGATCCACCACGGCACGGCGCGCTTGCGACGCCGCCGGGCCATCCCGGCATCGGAGTTGCGCGCGGGGATGTTTCTCGACGCCATCTGCGTCATGCGGCCTCCTCGATCACGGCCGCCGCGGGAACTTGTCGAAGCGCGGCGGGCGCTTCTCGAGCCAAGCGTCTCGCCCTTCCTGGGCTTCCTCGGTCATGTAGTAGAGCAGGGTGGCATCCCCGGCGAGCTGCTGGATTCCGGCGAGTCCATCGGTGTCTGCGTTGAACGCCGCTTTGAGAAGTCGCAGTGACAGCGGGCTCATCTGCAATATCCGTCGGGCCACGTTGAGCGTCTCCTCCTCGAGGTCGCGCAGCGGCACAACCCTGTTCACCAGACCCCAGCGCAGCGCTGTGTCGGCATCGTACTGCTCGCAGAGGAACCAAACCTCCTTGGCGCGTTTCAGGCCGATGGTGCGAGCCATCAGGCCTGCGCCGTACCCGCCGTCGAAGGATCCGACCTTCGGGCCGGTCTGGCCGAAGCGGGCGTTGTCGGCGGCGATGGTGAGGTCGCATACGAGGTGGAGCACGTGACCCCCGCCGATCGCGAATCCGGCGACCATGGCAATCACGGGTTTCGGCAGCCGGCGAATTTGAACCTGAAGGTCGAGGACGTTCAGCCGGCCGACCCCGCGATCGTCTCGGTAGCCGTCGTCGCCCCGGACCCGCTGGTCACCTCCGGAGCAAAACGCCCCGTCGCCTTCGCCCGTGAGGATGACGACGCCGGTCGCCTGGTCGTTGCGCGCAGCCTCGAAAGCCTCGGCCAGCTCGAAGAGGGTCTCGGGGCGGAACGCGTTTCGGACCTCCGGGCGCGCGATGGTGATCTTCGCGATCCCCTCGGCGGTTTCATAGCGGATGTCGGTGAAGGTCCCCGACTGGTGCCAGTCCACCATCCTAGCGGTCACTCCTAGAGTGAAAACTCGAACGATCATCGCTACGGTAGCAGGTCGGGATGGGACCTTCGAGAGGGCAACTCGTCGCGGTCAGGCTGCCGCCGCGTGCCTTCGCCTCGGAGCTAAACGAGGTCTGGGACCGCGGCGCTGCCGTGGCCCCGCTGAGCCCGTCGGCGTCCGATTCCGAGGTCGCCGGGTTGCTCGAAGCGCTGAAGCCTGCCGAGCTCGTCGATGCCGCGGGCAGGCATTCCATCGGCGGAGCGATCCCGGTGGCCGAGGGCGTGGCGGCCGTCGTCGTCACCTCCGGCACTTCGGGCGAGCCGAAGGGAGTCGAGCTGACCCGAGGGGCGCTCGAGACCTCGGCCCTGGCCGGGTCGGTTCGTCTCGGCGCCCGACCGGCCGACCGGTGGTTGTGCTGTCTGCCGACCCATCACGTCGCCGGCTTGCAGGTCATCGTCCGGTCGTTGATGGCTGGGAGCGAGCCACTCGTTCACGACCGATTCGATGCCGGCGCAGTCGGCCGTGAGCAGGAAGCGACGCTCGTATCACTCGTCCCCGCACAGCTCCGAGGGCTGCTGGAAGCCGGAGTGGACCTTTCGCATTTCCGCCGCATCCTTCTCGGCGGCGCTGCCGCGTCTCCGGCGTTAATCGAGGAGGCGGCCGCTGCGGGCGCCAAGGTCACCGTCTCCTACGGCATGACGGAGACCTGCGGAGGCTGCGTCTACGACGGCCGGCCACTCGACGGCGTCGAAGTTCGCGTCGCCGAGGAGGGCCGGATCGAGATCCGCGGACCGGTCCTCATGCGGGGCTATCGGTTGCGCCCGGACCTCACTTCGGGAGCGCTCCGCGAGGGGTGGCTGTCCACCTCCGACTTCGGAGCCGTCGGCGGAGAAGGCCGCCTCCAGGTTCTAGGTCGAATGGACGAGCTGATCGTGACGGGCGGAGAGAAGGTGGCTCCCGCGGAGGTCGAGGCGATTCTGCTGGAGCATCCCGAGGTAGCGGACGTTGCCGTTGCCGGCCGGCCGGACGATCGATGGGGACAGCGCGTGTGCGCCTTCGTCGTTCCGGTACCCGGAAGGACCCCCGATCTCGCGGAGCTTCGCCGGTGGGTGGCGTCCCGAACGTCCGCCTATCGCGCTCCGCGCGAGCTGGAGCTGGTCGAGAGTATTCCGCGGAGCCCGACGGGCAAGACGGATCGGGTCGCTCTTCTCGGCCACGGCACAGACGCCAGCCCCACCTAGCCCGACCGGGAACCGATTCCCTAGGGGGAAGTCCCTATTTCTCTAGTGCGAAGGTGTTCGTGTATTTGGTCCGATTAAACGATTGAGCGTGGAGCGTCGATATCCGACCATAGATTGAGTTCGTCAGTCGCGAGAGGAGACGCCGAGATGGCTAAGGAACGTGAGGTCGTTTTAGAACGGTGCGTGCGGTGCACCGCTCCAGTCGAGGAAGGTCAGAAAATCTGCGTCTGTGGCGCAGCAACTCGTTTCTTGAGCTTTGAGGAGCGTTCGGCCTACGAGGTCGAGATGTGGCGCGCGTCGCGCGAGCAGCCCGAGTCCGCCTGAATCCGGCTCTCAGTCGCGGGTGAGGGCGCCGGCAGCCGGCGTTCTCTCCGCGCCGGACGAGGGGATGAGCTTCATTTCCCGCCGGACGGGGTGCCGCCGATCCACACCCGTTTCTCGGTAAGGTCGCCGAGGCCACCGAAGCCCGCCAGCCACACGAGGTCCGCGCGGCCGCCGGCGCTGATTCGCCCGCCGTATCCGGCGATCTCACCACCGGACGAAGTTGCCGAGACGAGCGCGGCCTCGACTGCTCCGAGCGCCTCCGCAATCAGTTGCAGTTCCTCGATATCGATCCCCGGCTTGATGCTGCCGTTTCCGAGATCGGTGCCGTAGGCGACCGAACATCCCGCCGCAGCCAGCTCGGTGAGATTGCGGCGCGCATGGCGCCCGGCTCCGAACGCACGGAGCGTGGAGATCACCACGACCCCACGTGCTCCTGCGCCGGTGATCAAGGTGTCGGAAAGCTTGCCGGTGGGTGTGTGCGCAAGGATGCCGACACCGGCCGAAACGGCAGCCTCTACGGCCGGCGCTTCCACCGCATGAGCTGCTACGCGAAGGCCGCGCACTTCCGCCGCGGTCACCACGGCTCGAAGAGTTTCCGTGTCGAGAATAGGCCCGCCGCGCGGCTCGATGGCGACCTTGATCACCGACGCTCCGCGATCGGCAAGCCGGGCGACGACGTCTTGGGCGTCGGCCGGGCCGTCCACTCCCACTCCATAGCCGTCCTTACCCCACGAACGCGTTGGATAGCCGCCCTGAGCGGTGATGATCGGCCCCGAGCATCGAAACGTGAGCGGAGGATGCGGCCCGAACGCGTATTCGGGCGGTTCCCCGAGGTCGAGCACGGTGGTGACTCCTCCGGCGGCGACCTCCGAAGGATCCGACAACGACAGATGGACGTGCGCGTCAACGAATCCCGGCATCAGGAAGCCGCCCTGCACGCGCTCGGCGGTCTCGGGCGGAGTGAGGGAGTGCTCCACGGCAACGACACGGTCTCGCTCCACGAGGACGTCGCGCGCTCCGGCCAGAAGACTGCGGCCGTCGAAGACCCGAACGCCTGAGAAGTGGACCGGCACGGCTACACGGCGCGGCGTCAGCCGGCGGCGATCGCGTCGATCAACGCCGGCAGGAAGAAGGGCAGGTCGTCTGGAGTGCGTGAGGAAACGAGGTTTCCGTCCACAACCACCGGGGCGTTCACATACTCGGCGCCGGCGTTGACGACGTCGTCCTTGATTGCCGAGACACACGTCATCCGTCGCCCTTTGAGAATCCCAGCCGAGATAGGAACCCAACCCGCGTGACAAATCGCGCCGATCGGTTTTCCTTCGTCGTTCATCTCTCGCACGATCTGCAATAGCTCGGGAACGCGGCGCATCTTGTCGGGCGCGTACCCGCCGGGGATGACGAGGGCATCGAAGTCGGTCGCCGTCACCTCGCCCACCTGGACATCGACCTCGACCGGCATGCCCTTCTTTCCTCGGTACGATTGCTCGCCGATCCCGGCAATGACGACCTCCGCTCCCTCTTCGAGAAGCCGGTAGCGGGGATACTGAAGTTCCATGTCTTCGTAGTCGGGTCCGGCGAATATCAGCACTCTCTTTCCAGCGAGGCGCATTCGAGATCACCCCTTTCGCTGGGGATTGTTGTCGGCGAAACCTCCAGGAGCAAACGCACCGCCGGTGTGGAACGCGTGGGGTGCGGGCGCATACTGTTGCCCCGGGGTGCGCGTCGGGCGAGGTTCCTTCGACGCGGAACATGAGGACCAAACGTCCTGCGCGAGTAGCGGCCTGCGGGTAGGGTGTCCGGCCATGACCACGGAAACCGCCTACGGCTCGTGGACCTCCCCGATCGCCGCGCGCATGGTCGCCGACAGCGGGATAGGGCTGTCCGAGGTAGTCGCCGAGGGTGACGCGGTCTACTGGCACGAGACGCGGCCCGCGGACGGTGGGCGCGGCGTCGTCGTCCGCGCCGCCGGTGGGAAACCGGAGGACCTGACCCAACCCGGATTCGACGTGCGCACGCGCGTGCACGAGTACGGAGGCGGCGCGTTCCTCGTTCACGGCGGCAGGGTGTTCTTCTCCAACGACGCCGACCAGCGCCTCTATCGTCTGCCACCCGACGGGTCCTCGCCGACCCCCATCACGCCGGAGCCGGACTCCTCCCGGGCGCTGCGCTACGCAGACGGCGTGATGACCCCCGACGGCGCCTCGATCGTGTGCGTGCGGGAGCGTCACGCCGGCGGCGAGCCCAGGAACGAGATCGTCGTGATCCCCGCGGACGGCACGGATGAGCCCGCCGTTATAGCGGGGAGGCACGACTTCGTGGCCGCCCCGCGCCTGAGCCCGGACGGCCGACACCTCGCCTGGCTCACCTGGGATCATCCGAACATGCCCTGGGACGGCACCGACCTGTGGGTAGCCGAGTTCGACGGCCGGTCGCTCGGCCGGCCGCGGCATGTCGCCGGCGGGCCGTCCGAGGCCGTGCAGCAGCCGGTCTGGAGTCGCGCCGGCCGGCTCCACTACGTCTCCGATCGCAGCGGCTGGTGGAACCTCTACCGCGAGGGCGACGAGGCGTCCCTGCTGCCGATGGAGGCCGAGTTCGGCTACCCGATGTGGGAGCTGGGGCTTTCCACTTACGGATTTCTCTCCGACGGCCGCATTGCGTGTCTGTCGGAACGCGACGGCCTCCGCCGCTTGCTCCTGATCAATCCAGACGGGACCTGGACGGATTCCGGGCTCGACTGGGCGCGGTGCGCGAGTCCCGATCTAGCCGTGGCCGGCGACACCGTTCTGCTCGTCGGTGCGACCGAGTCGGCCCTTCCGGCGGTCGTCCGGTACGACGCCGGCAACGGCGAGGCCGAGGTGCTCAGGAGAAGCGCCGATCTGAGCCTCGATCCCGCGGTCGTCTCGGTGCCGCGGCCCATGACCTTCCCCAGCGGCGATGGGGAAGCCCATGCCTTCTCCTATCCGCCGGCAAACCCAGCTTTCATCGCGCCCGGCGACTCCAAGCCTCCGCTGATCGTCATGTCTCACGGCGGGCCCACCGGGA
The DNA here is from genome assembly GCA_046713235.1 of Actinomycetota bacterium. Taxonomy (GTDB): domain Bacteria; phylum Actinomycetota; class AC-67; order AC-67; family AC-67; genus JBKKBZ01. The sequence continues at coordinate 19,655 of JBKKBZ010000110.1, forward strand.
ACCGCATGCCCGAGCTCAATCTGGGAGTGCAGTTCTGGACGAGCAGAGGCTTCGCCGTCGTGGACGTCAACTACGGCGGGAGCACGGGGTATGGCCGGGACTACCGCGAGCGCCTGAAGGGCCGCTGGGGAGAGGTCGACGTCGCCGACTGCGTCAACGCTGCTCGCGCGCTGGTTGCGTCCGGCGAAGCCGACGCGGAGAAGATCGTCATCCGAGGAGGAAGCGCCGGCGGGTACACCACGTTGTGCGCTCTCGTCTTCAACGATGATTTCGCTGCAGGCGCGAGCTATTACGGCGTGGGCGACCTGGAGGCGCTCACGAACGAGACCCACAAGTTCGAGTCGCGGTATCTCGATTCGCTGGTGGGGCCGTACCCCGAAGCAAAGAACCTCTATTTCGAGCGCTCTCCCGTGCATCATCTCGACCGGCTGTCGTGCCCGCTCATCCTGTTCCAAGGACTCGAGGACGCGGTCGTGCCGCCGGCACAAGCCGAAGCGATCGTCAACGTGTTGCGCCGGAAAGGCATCCCGTACGCCTACGTGCCCTTCGCCGGCGAGCAGCACGGCTTCCGGCGCACCGAGACAGTCGTCAGGGCGCTCGAGGCCGAGCTCGATTTCTACGCGCGGGTTCTCGGGTTCTCGCTTCCCGAGCCCGTCGAGCCGGCCCCCATCGAAGGCCTGGAAGCGCCACCGACGTGACCGCGGCCGTCGAAGTTGCCGGTCTTCGCAAGTCATACGGCTCGATCGAGGCCGTGCGCGGCATCGACCTGACGGTGGGTCACGGCGAGGTCTTCGCTCTTCTCGGGCCGAATGGTGCGGGCAAGACGACGACCGTCGAGATCCTCGAAGGACACCGCAGGCGCGACGGAGGAGCGGTTCGGGTTCTCGGGTTCGATCCGGAGAGAGGGGGCACCGCCTACCGAAGCCGTATCGGGATCGTCCTGCAGGAAGTCGGCGTCGAGAATTACCTCACGGTCGCCGAGGTCGTCGAGATGGTGCGGGGGTACTATCCGAACCCCCTGCCGCTCGACGAAGTGCTCGCGCTGGTCGGTATGACCGACGAGCGTGACACCCGGGTCAGCAAGCTCTCCGGCGGTAAGCACCGCCGGCTCGACGTTGCGGTCGGCATCGCCGGCAGACCGGACATGCTCTTCCTCGATGAACCCACCACCGGCTTCGACCCGGCGGCGCGGCGCGGCGCATGGGACATGGTGCGTAACTTGCGCGATCTCGGGACTACGGTCTTTCTGACCACGCATTACATGGACGAGGCCCAGAGCCTCGCCGACCGAGCCGCCATTATCGTGGGGGGCCGGATTGTGGCGGAAGGAGCGCCCGCCGCTCTCGCCGGACGGAGCACGGCCACCCGGATTCGTTTCCGGCTGCCCGACGGGGCGCCGGCTCTCCCCAAAGCTTTGGCGCAAGCCGCGATCATCGGACCCGACGGACTAGAGATCGAGACGGACGATCCAACGCGGGTGCTCAACGGTCTCACGGGTTGGGCCGTTCGGAAGAAGCTCGAGCTTCTCGGACTGACCGTTGCCCGAGCGACGCTCGAAGAGGTCTATCTGGAGCTGACGGGAACGGAGGCAGTCGAGGGATGAAATGGTTGCGTCTGATCGTTCGCCAGATCGCCTACGAGAACAAGGCTTTTTGGCGAAATCCTCCTGCCGCCTTCTTCACCTTCGTTTTCCCGCTCATGTTCCTCGTTCTGTTCAATCTGCTCTTCGGCAACGAGACGCGCGGGGTCGCCGGCCGGGAGGTGACGCAGTCGACCTTCTACGTTCCGGCGATCGCTGCGTTCTCGATCATCTCCGCCTGCTACACGAATGTTGCGATCGGGCTCTCTCTTTCGCGTGACCTCGGAATCCTGAAACGCATTCGCGGAATGCCGCTTCCGTCGGCTGCATATCTGTCGGCACGAATCGTTCATGCAACGGTGATCGGATTCCTGCTCGTGGTCATCGTGACCGCAGCCGGAACGGCCTTTTACGGCGTGGACGTCCCGGGTCACACCATGCCGGCGATGCTCGTTACTCTGGTGGTCGGTGCCGCGGCTTTTTGTTCGCTCGGAATCGCGATCACTGCCTTCGTCCCGAATGCCGATGCGGCGCCGGCCGTCGTCAACGCGACGATCCTTCCGCTGCTTTTCATCTCGGATATCTTCATCCCGCTGGACGACGCACCTTCGTGGCTCCTGCGAGTTTCCGATGTCTTCCCGATCAGGCATTTTTCCGCGGCAATGCAGGCGGCCTTCAACCCCTTCGAGACCGGGACGGGATTCCGCGGGTGGGATCTGCTGATCATCGCCGCGTGGGGGGCTGCCGGGCTGGGGATCGCCCTCCGGCGATTTTCGTGGGAGCCTCGCCGCTGACAGAGCCGTGCCAACATGACCGCGCCGGCCCGGTTGCGGCCACGCAGGTAGACAGGTAAGCGGCAAGGCGGGCAATGGGCTCGCGCAATCGTCGGGGACGAAAGCGAACGTTGGGCCAATGCGGAATTCGCCGGGCACCGGGAAGGAATCGATCCCATTGGCGGCGAAATTGAAAGCTTGCGACGAGATTCGGGCATTGAGGGATGCCCGATCGACCCTTGAGGGAGGGTGGTTATCGTGATCCGCCGAATACGGCGGGGACTCACCCCGGTTGCGGCTGTGGCCGTGCTGTGCATTCCGGCGACGAGCGGCGCGGTCCACAGCGCCAAGGTTGCGGAGTGTACCGGCACCACGGCAGCCGACGGGATGGGGGTCTGCTCGACAACGTTTGGATTCGCGGGGTCCGGGTTCGTCTCGAACCTCGAGACGCACGCACACTTCCACCAACTGGTGGCTGAGCTTGGTCCCACGAAGTTCGTCAGGCTCCAATGGTTCGACGCAGCCGAGCAGCTCGTTTTCTCGTCCTTCTGTCAGGATCGCGGTCTCTCCACCGCCGGCACGACCGCCGTTGCGATGGGGCTCTCGGATCTCCAGAACGTGACGTGTTCGAGTGTGTATCACAGGGTTAGGTACGCCGCGGGAAGGCAGACGCTGGTAGTCGGCGCTGAGGCGACTGCAGACCCGACGCCCGGCGACATCTTCCACGGCCGCCTCGTGATCAGCATGAAGGACTCGATGGTCTGATGGTCTTCATCGGGGGCCGCCGGCGCCTCGGCGGCCCCCTCCCCCAAACCGGGGAAGGAGGCGCGACCACCCCTCTGGCTTCGCCGTCGTCCCCGGTGGGTTCGCGGCCCTCTTCGGGCCGGGGCTCCGCGGCTCGACCCCTTCTGAGTCCGGCGTCCCGGCCCGCCCTATCGCACCCGGCGCACTACCGGGGACTCTCGCACTAGTCTCCCTTGGGTGAACCCCCGACGCCCTCGCGTCCGCACGCTTCTTGTCGATTCCTTTAGCCTGGCCTACCGAGCCTTCTTCGCCGTTCCCGCGGACATTCGCGCGCCCGACGGGTCGCCGGTCAACGCCGTGCACGGATTCCTCAACATGCTGTCGAAGCTTGTCGCCGACGTTCGACCGGCATTTCTCGCTTGCGCCTGGGACGATGACTGGCGACCGCAGTGGCGGGTCGATCTGATCGATTCCTACAAGACGCACCGCGTAGCGACGGAGCCGGGGGCGGAAGACCCGGTTGATCCGCAGCTGAAGGTGCTTGCGGAGCTTCTCGACGCAGCCGGGATCGCAGTAGTCGGCAGCTCCGGCTACGAAGCCGAGGACGTTATTGGGGCGCTGCTGCCTCATGCGCGACGGCCGATTGCCATCGTGTCCGGTGACCGAGACCTCTTCCAGCTCGTGCGGGATCCCGATGTCTGGGTGCTGTATCCGCAACGCGGTGTAAGCGAGCTGGTCATCGTCGATGAAGCGGAGATCGAACGACGCTATGAGATTCCCGCACGCACCTATGCGGACTTCGCGATCATTCGCGGGGACCCTTCGGACGGACTCCCAGGCGTGCGGGGTATCGGAGCGGTAGGGGCCGCCGCGCTGGTCCGCCGTTACGAAGATTTGGAGGGGATCATCGCCGCCGCCTTGGAGCCTGGGGGGAGATCCGGTGCGCTGGCTAAGGTCGCCGCCTCGGTGACCTATCTGGAGCGCGCTGCACGCGTCGTTCGGATAAGCGACGAAGCGCCGGTCGGCCACCCGGACCTGCGATTGCCGCGCGCCCCGCCCGCGCCGGGGCTGGCCGATCTGGTCGGACGTTGGGGCGTCGAGGGCCCGGTCAAGCGCTTGCTCGCGGTGATCGGCGACAACGCGATTTGACCCCGGGTGTCCTTTGCCGGGGCAAACGGGTAATGTCGGCAACACAGAAGGGGGGTGATGCGCATGATCAAGAAGCTTTTGGCCGCGGCAACACTCGCGGGGGTGGCTTTCGCGATCGCAGCACCGGCGGTGGCAGACCCACCGAAGATTTGCGCTCCGGGACAGCACCCTGCTCCACAGCCCGGGTTCAAGCCGGGGTCCTGCGACAAGAAGAAGTAGAGATTGGCAGACGAGCGAGCGCACTCGCGCACGGCGATGCGCTCGCTCGTCAATGTGTGCGCGATCGAGACGATGACGGAAGTCCGTCAGCGGACGAGTCGCAGGCTGGGAGGGGACCGCCAGTGGTCTCGCATTTACCTCGCGGGCGGCCTTCGCGTGAGCAATCAGCTGGGCCATCATTCAACCTGCAGCGTGGTGCAACGCCGACGCCAGTTCTGACATGCGGGCGGAGGCCGCACGCCGGGAGCTGATCGAAGAGACCGGGATCGCTGCCCCTGCCGGGCATCTCGAGCAACTGCAGACCTACGGCGATCCAGATCGTGACCCGCGCATGCGCGTGGTGACGGTTGCCTATC
>JBKKBZ010000111.1:0-2622 GCA_046713235.1 Actinomycetota bacterium
CGTTTTCCCTGCTCAGCGGAGGCGGAAGGAATCGAACCCACCCGGCCCCGTGAAGGGCCGCACCGGTTTTGAAGAGCCTCCACCTTGGCCCTGATCGCTGCGACGGTGTGCGCGAGAGTCATGTTTGTGCAGGTCAGGAACAGCGGTCATTCCGGCTGCGTTCGTTCTGGTGATGGCTCGTGCGGTCAATTCCTGCGACGAGTGGTGCAAGACTTGGCGCAACTCGGCCTCCGCCCGTTGCCTAACGGCCGGCGTCGGAGCGGTGGACCCCGGCGCCATAATCCGCGCGGTCGACTTACAGTGAGGCTGGATGAAGCCGGCTCGAGCGCTCGTAGATTCGCGTCCGGAAGCCCCGGTAGAAGGAGTCTCTTCTCGTGCCAACCTTTGCGTTCGGTGCTCGCGGGGATGAGTGCGGGGCCACGGACGTTGGTGACAGCCGGATCCGTACGCTTGGATGTGTGGACTACGATCCGAAAGGTAATGGTCGATCCCGAGTAGGCGCCGGGGACCTCAGAGTCGAAGGGCTTTGGACCGTTGCCGATATGTCGCCGAGTACCTCAACGTCCCGAGAAAGACTCTCTACACGTGGCGATGTCAGGGTAAGGGGCCGCCCGCGTTCAGGCTAGGGAAACATCTTCGATTCAAGCGCGGAGACGTTGAAGCGTGGCTCGCCGCCCAGAGAGAGGGATCCCCGAGCAACCTCTGACGTGTCCGGATCGACTCCACTTCCCGAACGTGATTCGGCGCGATGCCTCTACCTGCGCGTTCGCGTCGAGAAGGCTTACGACCTGCGTTTTCGCTCTTCTCGTTGTTGCGAGTTTATCTCACAGCCCCTCGTTCTTTCTCCCTCTTACGGGGACGAAAAGGGGACGCGTTTTCCGCTCCGCTCCACGGTCTGAGCTGGATACCGCGGATCTACCTACTGTTCGGGATCCTCGTCGAGCACCGGTTGTGCCTCCGCCGGGCACTCCGTTACTGGCTCTAGCGCGCGCCGACCTCATCCGAATCGATCTAGATCAAGAAGGCGGCGACAGACACCAGGACCGCGATGGCTCCACATCCGATGCTGAGGCTCGAAGCGGCGATGTTCCATCGCGTCGCGGCGTAGGACTTCCTCCAAGAGCGCACGCCTAGACGCATCGAAACAACACCGCAGATGAACCCAGCCGACGCAGGAACGACAGCAAGGGGACTGAACAGGATCCTATCGAGCGCTGGTATCTGCGTGGACGGAAGAAACGGGATCGCGGCTCCCAAGAGTCCCAAGATTGCCCACATCAAAGCCGTCCTGGGGCGGGGGATGTCCGCACGCGTGACGCTCATGAGGCGATGGACCCTGAGGTCATCGCACGTGGTCCCCGACGACCGGCGAGCCAATCGATGGCCAGCGTAAAGGTGAGGAAGCCAGCCGGCAGTGCGGCGCTAATGAAGGTCTCTAACCCTTGCGGCCCGAGCGGGAAGAGTCCGGCTTGGAACAACGAAAATGCGATCGAAGCCAGCGGCCATGCGAGGATGGTCGAGGCTCTTCTCGCGGCGGGCGTCTCGAAACGGAAGGCCGTCATCGAGACAAGGAGGAGGCCACATATCGTCGCGGCATCGATCGGTCGGCCGGTCCACGCAGGGAGTTGAATCTCACCGATGCGAGCCCAGTCTGATCCGAGAGCAGGCTCAAGTAACAGGATTCCGGTTGCGAACAAGAGCGAGCGTCTGCCTCCGAACGCGCTGATAGGACCTCGATCGACTGGTGAGGCGGCAACCGATATCGCGGCAACGATGCTAAGGACCCCCCATTCGAGCGTCTGACCGCCACCGAACAGATAGAGCCCGGTGATTCCCATCATCCACGCGATCCAAGTCGCGGGCCGGCGGTATCGGCGAAGCACGAGCCAAAAGACAGCCGGCCACGCTAGGGCAGCGATTGCGAGCAGGACGATGGTTGCGATCCCGTAATGGTTCAGCGCCGCGCGTACCAGTAGGCCCAGGGCCGGGACGGTGAAGCCAAGGATCGACAGCGCCAACACTGGGAATTGCAGGTACGCGAACGACTCCGACCGATATGAGCTCATCCAGCCTGCCGCACCTCGGAGGCGGGTCGTCATCGCTCCGCGGAAGATGTCCCACGCTTCAATCAATGTCGGCCAGCGTTGCCCTTCGCGAGATGCCGCCATAAGTACGGCAAGCATCTCGTCGTCGCCGTGGACCGCGCGCCGGGTTCGCGGGTACAGGCGCAGGAGCGTCCTGTAGCGCGCTTCGAGCTTGTTCACGCTTCTGAGCCTTTCGGTGTGAGCGCCGTCGCTCCAGACCGGCGTAGGCGCTTGGCCGCTACGGCTGTGTGCCGTTGAAGGCGTTCAACCTCCAGAGAGAGACGTTTCGCTCCGTCGTCGGTGAGCCGGTAGTAACGACGCAGCCGGGCATCCACAACCTCCTCGCGATCAACCGCAACCAGGCCCTCGTCGAGCAGCCGATCGAGAGCCGCGTACAGGGTCCCGGCGCGGAGGCGGACGCGGCCGGCGCTGATGCGTTCGACGTCGCCGATGATGCCCCATCCGTGCTGAGGAGAAGCTGCGAGCGCCGTGAGGATTAGGAAGCTCGGCTCATGAAGCGGGCGAGTAGTCATGTCGG
>JBKKBZ010000112.1:0-3330 GCA_046713235.1 Actinomycetota bacterium
ACCCCGGCCTCCGAGTCTGCGTTGCCCTTCACCAGCACCATGAATCGCATAGCTGCTCCCTTCTTCTCGAAGCCGGGCCCGGGCGCCTCCGTCCGGTTCCTACCCGCTTCCTGTTACCACGTCGAACGGCCGGGGTCGATTTCGACGCGTTCGGAAAGGATCGGAAAGGATAGGAGGCCATCAGTGAGTAGACGCACTAGTGAGTAGCATCTATAATACCTGGTGATGAGGCCCGAGGAGCCCGACTTCAAGCAGATGCTCATCCTCGGCCGGCTCGACGGCATCGAGACCGGCATCAGGCAGCTCATCCGCCGGCGTCCGCTCGAGGTCGAGGAAGTCACAATCGCCCGGCGCCGGATCCGGGTTCCGACGCTGGAGGAGATGCTGCGCGTCAAGGCGTGGCTCGTCCTTCGGCGAAACGCCACGCGCGACTATCTCGATCTGGTGGCGCTCGCCGACCGTCTCGGTTCCGACGCCGCCCGCGTGATCGTCGGCATGGACGACTACTACGAGGACCAGATCGGCCCCGGCGGCCGCCGCGTGGCGACGCAGGTTGCGAAGCAGCTGGCCGACCCCTTGCCTTACGACCTGTCGGAGGTCGACCTCCGGCACTATCGCAAGCTCGACCGCCGCTGGCGCGACTGGGGCAACGTCGCCGCGGCCGCCCGCCGGCTGGCCGCCGACGTGCTCGACCTCGTCGCACGGGAGGGCGCATGAGCTTCCGTCATCTCGACTACCCGATCGGTGCGCCGGTCGACGAGCTGGGAGCCGCGGCGCTCGACGATCTTCTCGAACGCGGAGATCTCGAGGCGTGGGCGCCGCTCGCGCGCGCGGTGCGCGAGGATCCCTCGGGCGAGCTCGCCGATACCGTGCTGCGGTTGTGCAACGCGCATCCGATGTACGGCACGTCGTCGCTGTGGACCGCGTGGATCGCCCGCTTGCGTGACCGGCCGGATCCGGGAGCCGGTAGCGCGACGCTCGCCGAGTTGCGCGCCCGGGCCGGCCTCACGCAGGAACAGGTCGCCGCCCGGATGGGAATCGCGCAGTCGGACGTGAGCAAGCTCGAGCGCCGCGGCGATCTCAAGTTCTCCACATTGCGGGCGTACGCCGAGGCGCTGGGGGCGGCGCTGGAAGTCCTGGTGCGGCTCCCCGCCGGCGACAAGGGTGTCCCGCTTCGCATGCCACGCTGAAAAGGTTTATGGGCATGCGAAGTGCCCTAACGGTCAATGCGCGAGTGCCGCCGAGTCGGCATCATGGTCTGCTGTGTCCGACATCGCCTTGGAACGAGTCGAAGATCGTCCCTCCGCATCCTGGACGGTTCTCGCGCGCGCGCTCATGCTCGGGGTCGCGTTTGACGTCGCAGGCTACGACCAGTTGCCGGGACTCTCGGTGCCGCTCTTCTTAACAGGGGTCGTCGCTTTGTCGTACCGGACGTTGAGGCGATCCGTTTTGGACGATGTGTCGCTCGGGCTGGCCATCGTGTTCTCCGGCTTCGCAGCGCTCCGAGCATCCGAGCCGCTCGCCGCGCTTAACATCCTCGCCGCGATCGGTCTGCTCGGTCTCGTGGCCACCTCACACACTAGCTCAACCGTGTTGGGTCTCCTCCAGAAACTGATGGAACTAGCGCGCGCAGCCCTTGGTGCGCCTGTGTTCCTGGTACGACCGGTAAGCAAGCAGTTTTCGCGTCTCGACCTCGGACGCGCGCGTCCCTGGCTGCACGCGGCAGTGCTCGGCGTGCCCGTGGTGATCGTATTCGCGGCCCTCCTCGCAAGCGCCGACCGGGTCTTCGCCGACGCGATCACTCCCGACCTCCCCTCGTGGGACCTGAGCGAATTCGTCGCTCATGCGTTCTTAGTCCTGGCCGGCTCGCTCGGGGCGGGATGCCTGTGGCGATCTGCGCTCCGTCGCAGAGGCGCGGGCGCCGAGGCGAGGGGGTGGTCGGGGGTGGCAACCGAGCGCGTCCCGTTCCACGGATGGCTCTTCGCGCTGGCCGCACTCGATCTTCTCTTCTTTGAATTCGTCGCTGTGCAGTTCGCGGTCCTCTTCGGCGGTTCCGGCCGCGTGCATGTCACGCCTGGGCTCACGTACGCCGAGTACGCGCGATCGGGGTTCCTTCAACTGATCGTGGTCTCGATTCTCGCCACGCTAGTGATCCTCGGCATCTGGGACTTCGGACGAACGGCCGGCGCGCGCGAGCGGGTGTGGTTCCGCGGACTCGTTACCGCGATGATCGTGCTCACCGGCGTGATCCTGGCGTCGGCCTTGAAGCGCCTCGCGCTCTACGAAGACACTTTCGGCTTCACGCTCGCGCGCTTCACCGGCTACGTGACCATGGCCCTCATCGCGACCTTCCTCGGGGGGACGCTCCTGCTCGTGTGGTTGAACAGGCGCAAGGCAATCGTCGTGCTCGCGATCGGATGCGTCGTCACGGGCCTGGCTGCGGTGAACCTTCTCAGCCCCGAGCGGTTCGTCGCACGACGCAACGTCGCGCGCTTCAATGCGGCCGGCAAGGTCGATCCGTATTACCTCGGCTTCGGTCTCGGTTACGATGCCGTCCCAGCGAAGATCGCGATGCTGGCGCGTCTCGAGGGCGATGAAGCCCGGATCCTTCGCAACGCCTTGTGTGGCGACGCGCGCGCGCTTGCGGCCGCGCCGTCGGGCTGGAGATCTGCAAACGTTGCACGATCGGTCGCTCGCGATGCGCTACGCAAGGCAGGGCTCGGGCCGCGGGCCTGTCGGTTCTAGAGGAATCGCAGTCGCGAAGCAGCGATTCGGTCAAGCCGCCGCGTCTTCGGCACCATTCGGTGCCAAAAGCGCAAGCGAATAGAGCGGGCGCGGCCTGACACTGAAGAACTCCGTTTCCGTGGCCCGACCTGCCGTGGAGGACGCCAGATTCGGCACGATCACGAACCCCCTGAGCTCAGATACTTCTGCCATCGAGCGATCGCTTTCTCCTTCGTCATGCCGGCGAGCTCCGACTCGGGGATCCCGACCTTGGTGAGCAGGTTCCGAGCGAGGTCGAACGGGATGGACTCCCTTGGGGCGGGCTCGGGGGCGAGGCCGGGTCGGTCCGGCTTGGTGCCGTGGTCGACCGCCGCCCAGAACTGCTCGGCGGTCACCATCAGTTGAGTCCGAAGGATGTGCGCGAACAGGTCTGGATCGTCGATCCCCCTTCGCCCGTGCGAAACCTTGGTCATCAGGATGGATCCATCGGAGAGCACCTTGCGGTAGCGTGCGTGGTCGCCGGCCTTCTTGCCACGCGCGGTCTTGCGGACCTCCCACCCGTCCACCTCGCAGAACCGGTGGAGGTCCCAGGTGGCGGGGAGTCTC
>JBKKBZ010000113.1:0-24235 GCA_046713235.1 Actinomycetota bacterium
CGTGGGAGCCACCGCCCAGGCCCATGGGGGCAGAGCGTGGTACGAGGATCATGACGGCGGAGGAGCTGTATTCAAGATCCTTATTGCCGACGCTTAGCTCTTTGGGGACGTGACGCGACCGCACCTCATCCCCACAGCGTTGGGACGTGGTACTCGTCGAAGATCGCGTCGCGGGTCACGATCGTCAGGCCCTCGACGAGCGCCTGGGACGCCAGGATGCGATCGAACGGGTCTCGGTGGAGCGGCGGAAGGTCCCGAGCGCGCGCGGTGTGGGACATCCGGATCGGCAGCTCGACAAAGCCCGTCGCTGCGGTCGCGGCAATGATCTCTTCGACGTCGGCCTCGATCCGCCCCATCGCCGACTTGATCGCGATCTCCCAGGTGCTCACCGCGCTCGCAAAGACCTCGTGCTGACCGGCAGCAAGTTCATCGCGCAATCGCTTGGGAATTCGGGCGGGGGTGGCAAGCGCCCAGATGAGCGCGTGGGTGTCGAGCAGGAGCCTCAGGAGCGGCCTTCGAACGCCTCGAGCATGTCGGCGGGAAGCGGCGCATCGAAGTCGCGCCCCACGCGAATTCGTCCCTTCAGGCGTGCGAGCGTGCGCGGCTGGGACCGCCCGTGCGCGGGCACGAGGCGCGCAACCGGCCTTCCGTGTCGGGTGATGAGGATCTCCTCGCCGGCCTCCGCTCGGTCGATGAGGCGGGAGAGGTGCGTCTTGGCCTGGTAGACGTTGATGGCTTCCATAGTCTGGTCAGACTAGATCAGAAGAGGACCGTGGGTCAAGGCCCGTCCCCACCACGCCGCGTGCTCCGGCCTTCGGAAGGCGGAGAAACTCAGGCAAGGCCGTATCGCACCATGCTATCATGATGGCACTCGGAGTCAGGAGGCCCGGCATGGCGTTGAAGGAGTCCCAGGCGGTCACGGTTCGCATGTCGAAGGACGAGTATGAAGCACTTCGCACATTCGCGTTCGTGACAGAGTCCAGCATCAACGAAGTCGCACGCCGCGCGCTGCGAGAGTTCCTCGTCGCCCAGGGGCGCGGTGAGGAGTTCGACGTGCTGCTCAAGAAGGCGCGGACTCAGTACCGCGTGGCGCTCGACAAGCTCTCGGACCTGTAGACGTCGGTGCGCTACCTCACCGTCGGCGAGGTCGCCGCCATCAATGGAGCCGAAATCGGTCCAGATCTGCTCGCCGACTTCGGCCTGCTCGAGTCGGCCGTCTTACGCCCGCAGCAAACGGTCTTCGGCCAGGACGCGTACCCCGACATCGACTCCAAGGCCGCTGCGCTCATGCACAGTCTCGTTCGCAATCACCCGTTCATCGACGGCAACAAACGGACCGCGGTGATCGCGGTGGTGGTGTTCTACGGGTTGAACAATCTGTGGCTCGACGCGGCGCAAGACGAGATCGTTGCGCTCGCGGTGGACGTGGCCGAGGGGATCCTCGACGTGGCCGCGATCGCGGGGCGGCTCCAGAGTTGGGCGACATCTTTGACACCCGAAGATGCATCATAGCGAGGTGGAGCCGTCAGGCTCTGCAGATGCCTGAACCCGCATGGAAGTGCCGGCTTTCCACTGCGACACCCGCAGAAGGGTTCCGGGTGGCACTACGTTGTGGCCAACCGAACCGACACGGTCGGACCGGAGTTCGCCACCTCCGAACTGCCCGAAGCCTTCGCGCTGGTCGGCAAACACAGCCCGAACATCGAATGCGAGACCGCTGCAACACCTCGCCGGTTTTGAAGGCCGATCAAGAGGGGTGAGGAGTCTGCCTTCTGGTGCGGAGAAAGAGCGCGGCGGCGACCGCTGCCACCATCAGGGTCGCAGGTAAGGAACTCAATCCGGTCTCCGGCAGCGGTTTTGCCGGTGGAGCCGGCGGCTTGGGCTTCGGTTTGGGTTTGCCCTGTCCTATGGCCAGGACCTTGAGGCAGTTGTCGGGGTTCGCGGTCATCGTCAGCGAGGCGTTGGCATCACCGAGCGTTCCCAGCCCCGACAGCGAGTTCACGTTCATCGTGAAGCATTTGAAGTCGAACATCCAGTCCTCGTTGGCCTCGTCGTAGTTTTCGACCCACTGGGTGTCGCTGAATTTGTTCAGTCCCGGCAAGGGGAAGAACGCGGCGTCGGCGAGGCGAGGGGCGATCTCCAGCGGCTGGCGGCGCGCGTCGATCGGTGTTTGTGCCGGCGGGTCGTCCACCCCGACGTTTCCGGAGCCGTGCGCCTCGTTGGTGTAGATGACGGAAACGCCGGGGATCCAGTCCAGCGGGTGGCGTTCTCCCTGGCCGGCAGAGTCGAAGTCGTTCGAGACCCGGTCGCGCAGCTCGATGTAGTAGCCGTGATCGAACGGCGACGGCCCTGCCGGGAACCTCACCCATCCACTCGGAAAATACGATCCGAGCTTCTGCGTCTCGACGTCGTCGGAGAAGTAGGTGGTCTCGGCGTCGGCAACCTTGATGTCGTCCATCACCCACCCGCGAAAGGCCAGGCCGGTGTCGGTGGAGTATGCGAATCGCAAGATGCAACCCTCGCCCACGCATGCCGACAGGTCGAACTCGTCGTCGATGAACACCGGATCCGGGTATGCGCCGTTGAGCCGCTGCTGGAGATTTGTGGGGAACCCAGTGGCGGCGCTGGTACCGGTGATGCCGTTGCCGTACTGCTGCTGGCACACCACGGCATTGGGGTTGTAGGTGTCCGGCGTCGTCGTGCCCTTGGCCGATGTGAGGCTCGTGAACGTGGCGCCGCCGTCGGTCGAGATCATCACGAAGCCGTAGTCGAAGTCCCACTCGATCTCGTACCACGATTTGAATGTGAGCTTCGGCGCGCTGCCCTCAGGCGCGAATTGGAGGTTACGCAGATCGAGATCGAGATACTTGCCGGGGCATCCGAACTGATTTCCGGCCGTGGAGTACCACGCGTACTTACCCGACGGAACGGTCTCGATAAGAACCTGGTGTGGAAGCTCTACGTACCAGGTATCGGCGTTGTGCACGTCGGGTCCCTCAATAGTGTACGGATTGCCGTTTGCATCGATCTCGTCGATTCGATGGGTATCTACCTTCGATTCGACGATCGGCGTCGTGATGCTCGTGGGGACCCGCTTGGGGACGATCCAGCCGAGGTCTTGTCGCGAGAACACGGTCATGTACTGAAAGCCGTCTTGGGCCATCAGCTCCCAGAAATCGAAGGTCGATCGTCCCTCCGAGTTGTTCGAGTAGAAGTCCGGAAGTCCGAGCGAATGCCCGTACTCGTGGGCGAAGACGCTGGTCGTTCCGTTCTCCGGGTTCACGTTGTAGGGGCCGACGCGAACTCTCGCCTTCAGGTTGTCGCCCTTGTCCGTAGTCGTCATCGCCGAACGCGTCTCGTCGGTCCACCAGAGCGGGCGTTCGAGGCGATCCCGGCATTGGTCGTTGGACACGTAACCGGTCAGGCCGTTCTCGTCCACATATGAGTCCTGGAGATTGCCTGAGTGGGGCCAGACGTTGTCGTACCCGTGGGTTTGCGAGTCTCCGTTGCCGCCGCGCCCCTGGAACACGATCTCGAAGAAGTCCACTAGGCAGTTCCGGTCGGAGTCGAACTCGTTGTAGTCGAGGTCTGGATCGGAGATCGAAGCCGCGTCGTAGGCCATCTTGCCGGTGGGCCCGCATCCGGAATCGAGATCGCCGACCGGCGCGATGGCCGAGCCGCCTCCGTCCTGTCCGTAGTAGTTCCTCGTCGCCGGCAACTGGTACCAGCCGTCCACGACGCGGGAGCCCGGCGGCGTGGATTCCACCGAGGCCGGAGGACCGTCCAGACCACCCGGATCAGGCGGGACGACGGATGTGCCGGTGCAGGTGTTGCCTTTCAGATACGGGTTCGACCATTTGAACGGACCTGGGGTGAATCCGTCGTCGTCCGGTTCGAGGCTCGCCATCTCACCGTGGGGGAACAGCTGGCCGAAGCTCATGTTCTGATAGTGGGTGTACAGGCTGACGGGGTTTCTCTCGTTGCTGATGCGGTTGTAAAACGTCCAGGCGGTGGCCGCCGGCGCGTGCTTGTTGTCTTGGTACTCGACTAGCGCGACGGGAAACGGGCGGTCGCCGTAACGGGCGGTATCGAGCGTCGACACCCGCGGGCCGTGCGCCTTCGAGGACTCGTCCGGCTGTCCCGTCTGCGAGAGCGTCGCGGTATCCGACAGGTCTTGGTGCAGGATCTGAGGGTTCTCGGTCGCCGTCCGCGCGCGTGCTGTGACGACGATCCGGTTGGATGCGTCGGCCCCTGAGGGCCAGTCGGTCCCCGCCGCCACGGTGCCGATGTTCCAAGTGAGAGTGTTCCCGGAAACGGAGTCGGGCCCCGGGTCGGCCGAAACGAACACGGCGTTTTCCGGCAGCGCGTCGGTGACGGTGACTCCGGTCGCCGGGACCGCCGAGGCGTTCCGGTATTCCACGTCGTGGACGTATTCTTCGCCCGGCGCGACCCAGCCGCGCTCGGAGACGAACTTCGTGCGCACCTGCGCGCGGTCGGGCGTGCCGGCGAAGAGCGCGTACGCCTCCCGCTCGGTGTCGCTCACGGCGGTTCCCCACAAGCCGGTCTCGGGGTCCTGGTAGGTCGCGCTCGCGGCGACCTTGAGCGCCGTCTCGAATCCTTCTGCGGCCCCTGCGGACACGTCGCCGATGGCCGAGGCGGCGAACGTCACATCGAACTCGCCGGTCACCCCGTCGGCCGTGTCGGTGGCGCTGATGATCGTTCCGTCTTTCTTCGTCAGTGTCACGGTTACCTCGCCGGCGACGAGATCGGGGTTGGGCGCAGGATCGGTCGGGTCGGAGCCGATGAACGAGGCCTTGTTGTACTTCTCCCAGGTCGTGCCCCGGACGACGAGGTCCGCAGCAGGCAAGCCGCCCGGGCCGACCGGGTACTCCGGCCGGTCGAGAATGACGCGCGTTCCGAGTTGGTTGTAGCCGAACTGGAACGACGTCTGCCCGGTCAGGATGTAGTTGGCGTCGGTCGGCACGAGGTCGAATCGCATCGTCCCCGGTTCCACGTCCACCTCGCCGGAGCCCCAGTCGGGGGGAAAGATGAGGAACTCGAACTCGTCGTCGAGCGACCCGGTGACTCCGCCGCCCTTCGCGGCCTGTTGTTCGAAGACCCGGGTGCCCGACTGGTCGACGAACCGCACCTCGATGCCCGGCTCGGGGTCGAGGAGCGGTGCCGATCCGTCGTCGGTCGTCTCTCCGCCGCCGTCGGCGGTGAACGTGACGAGCGCGCATTGATCGAAGTGAAAAGCGGCGAAGCCGGTGGCGAGCGCGCCGGTGGCGCAGGCCGGGTCGGCATACTTGAAGAAATGGTAGCCGCCGATTCGCAGAACCTTCGGGGCCGCCTGGGCGCGCGGCAAACCCGAGGCGACGAACACGGCGACAACGGCCGCAACCCAGGCTTTCCGTCCGTTCTTCACGTTCCGCCGGAAGGATAGCGCAACGCGTGGTTCGCGCGCCCACGCCCGGCCCGCCGTAGGATCGCGCGACATGGACCTCGATCACGTTGCGATCGGCCTCTCCGATGTGTCCGGCGCGCTGACGTTCGCCGTCGGCGAGCTCGGCGCCACGATTCTGTTCGGTGGCTCGTGGATCGGGTTCCGGTCGATGACGCTTCGCCTCGGGACGGCGGCCGAAGGCATGAACGTCGAGCTTCTGGAGCCCTGGAACGCCGAGCAGTCGGACTTTCTCGCGCGGTTCATCTCGCGGTCGGGCGACGGGCCGCATCACCTGACCTTCAAGGTCGACGACATCGAGCACGAGCTGGCTCGGGTGCGAGCAGCCGGGGTCGTCCCCGTTGCGGTCAACCTGACCAACCCCTCGTGGAGAGAGGCGTTCATTCATCCGAGAGACGGCCATGGAACGGTGATCCAGATTGCCCAGACGGATACCCCCTGGCCGCCGGTTCCCGAGATGGTGCGCCGGGTCGAGCGCGACGGGCCGATGGGCTCGCCCTGGTGGCCGTTCCCGCCGAAACGCGGCGCGACGCCTGCGGCGCTGCGGCGCGTTGTCCTGCGGACACCGGTGCTGGCGGAGACCCTTGGGTTCTTCCAGAACCTTCTCGACGGGGAAATAGAGGAGCGCACGCAGACGAGCGCACGACTCGTCTGGTCGGGCGGCGGCCGGCTGCTTTTCGAGGAGCGCCCCGGCGCCACGCCGGGAATCGATCGTCTGGAGTTGGCGCACGACGGCCCGTCGAAGGAGCGATTCGTGGCGGGGACGCGATTCGTGCTCAGCCCCGGCGGCTGACGGCGGGCGTCGCCCTACCGAGGTGTGCGCGCGATGCGCAGCGACAGCACGTCGCGAAGACTCACGATCCCGACGACTTTCTTGCCTTCGAGAACCGGAAGGTGCCGGAAGCCGTTGGTGGCCATGATCTGCAGGGCCTCCTCCGTGGACATGTCCGGCGGTGCCGAAGCCGGGTCCTTCGTCATCCACTCGGAGATGGACGACGAGTTCAGATCCGTGCCGCTTGCTGCTGCCCGAAGCACGTCTCGCTCGGTGAAGATGCCGGCCAGCCACCCGCTTTCCATGACCAGCACAGAGCCGAAGCGCCCGCCATCCATCGCCTGGGCTACCGCGGTCACCGAAGTCGATCCCTCGACGGAGTACACGTCGGTCGTCATGATCTCACGGAGCGTCGTCACGGTTAGCCCGCCTCTCCGGTCTCCTCGAGATCCTCGTCCTCCACCGGCTTCGCCGGGGCCTCGAGATCCTCGCTTAGCAATCGCCACAGCGAGCCGGCCCACGAGGAAATGTGCGTCCAGTCCCGCCAGAACTCCTGCAGCGTGGCATCATCGAACGAGGTTCGAGCCTCATTCGGCCGAAGCTCGTCCGCTACCTCATCGAGTGCCTTGATCGCCTCGAGGAACCGCTCGGCTGCATCGGTCACGCGAAAAACCCTCCTGTCGATGTTCCGAGGGAGTGTACTGCCCGGCTATCCGGCAACCCAAACTCCGCCGGGAGCGATTCTCAGGTCGACGCGTACGCGATCTCGCCGTCGTTCCACTCGGGGTCTGCCGCGAGATTCTCGCGCAGACGCTTGTACCACTTGTCGGTCTCGGGATCGTCGGCATTCGCGAAGTAGGTCTTCTTGTCCTGGAATACGACGGTGATGATGAGCTCGTCGGCATCCTTGTCGAGCCGGTAGCAGTAGCTTGCGACGAAGCCGGTGGTCTTCTGCGCATCTCCTTCTTTGAACAGGTCCAATACGGCCTGTTGCGCGCCGGGCTTGCACTTCATCCGCGCGACGGTCCCGTACATGTTCAGCCGGCCTTGACGGCCGTCGAGATCTTGCGGGCCTTCTTGCGCGGCTTGTCGTTGGCAATCACCTTCGTGGTGATCGGGGCAACGGCGTCGAGGAGGCCGAGAGCGTACTCCTTCTGGATCTTCAGCAGTTGCTCCCAATACCCGAACGACAGCTCGACGATCTCGGACGGCTGGGGGAGCCGGCGACTCAGCGGAAGCGCAGGCAGCTCGGGAATCACCGATCCGATCCTCTCGCTCACGACGGATACGGCATCGACGACGGCGCTCTCGGCACCCTTGACGGCCGAAAGTACCCGCTCTTGTGCCTTCTCGGCCCTGGCGGTGTAGGTCATTGGGGTTCCTCTCTGCTTGTGCCCCGGACCCGGGGCGCGACGGGCTATGCTGTGCTAGGTATACCAAGCGCTCTCTTGGTATGTCAAATCGAAGGGCCGGGCCCGTTGACGAAACTCCGGTACACCTTGATGAGCGCCTCTTTCTGCTCGGTCGACAAAAGGGGGTCGAACCTGATCGCGGACTGGGTATCGGTGCGCTCCCGTTTGCTTTCCTTGAGGAGCCCGGCTCGGGCGTAAAGGGTTTCGGCGGAGATCTTCAGAGCTTGGGCGATTCCCGACAAGACTTCGGCCGACGGCTTGTACAGGCCCCGCTCGATTTGGCTGAGATAGGGATTCGAGACCTGCGCCAGCTTGGCGGCCTGCCGGAGGGACAGATTCGCGAGACGACGCTGGGCTCGGATGAACTCCCCGAGTGCTTTCCAGGATCGATCCTCGGCGGCCACGTCGGGAGTATAGCGCTTGCTTGGTACACCAAGCACTTGTCGAGGAGGACTTTTGGAGAAAAGTCCTGCCGATGAAGCGGTAGATGCGAACATGAATCCGGGGGAAGCGGAACCGGATGGGGGCCGGGGCTACGGACGGCGCAGGCGCGCCAGGGCGATCGCCCCGGCCAGCAGGGTGATTCCGGCTCCCACAAACATCGTGTCCTGGACGCCGGTGCGCGGGAGCTCGGCGCTAGACGCCAGTGCGGGAGCCGCGTCAAGCACGAGCCGGCCGGCGACCAATGCCGCCACGCGGGCGATGCGGGATGGCGATCTCATCACCCGTTCGACACGCCGTGGTCCCGGATCTTGCAGGATCGGATCACATCGATACCTCGCTTGACGGCGCGCCGTTGCGTGGCGTATTTCGGTGCCCTGCCGATCTCGGAGGAGATGCGATGAGCCGGTACGTCTTCGATCAGGCCTGGGAGCAGGAGCGCGAACGGCTCGCCGGGCTCGAGGGACGGCTGGACCCCGGCACGATTCGGCACATGGGGGAGATCGGGGTCGGCGCGGGATGGCGGTGCCTCGAAGTCGCCGGCGGGGCCGGATCGATCACCCGGTGGCTATCCCAGCGCGTCGGCCCGGCCGGATCGGTGGTCGCGACCGACCTCGATACTCGCTTCCTCGATGCGCTCGAGCTTTCCAACGTCGAGGTGCGCCGGCACGACATCGTGAACGACGCCATCGCAGACGACGAGTTCGACCTCGCCCACGCCCGCTGCCTGCTGATGCATCTCCCCGCGAGGGAGGAGGCACTCAAGCGCATGTACGCGGCGGTGAAGCCGGGGGGCTGGCTTCTGGTCGAGGACATGGAAGCCATCTCATGGATCACGGTCACGCCTTCCGAGGCGCACGATCGGGTGCGCGACGCAATGCTGGCGCTCCTGCAAGCGGCCGGCGCCGATCCGTTCCTCGGCCGCAATCTGACCAAGATGATGACCGAGCTGGGGCTCGAGGAAGTCGAGGCGGAGGGGCGAGTTACGCTCGGCACGCGCGAAGCGAACCCCGGCCTGCTGCAGTACAAGCTCACTCTGCGCCAGCTCGCGGAGCCGATGGTCGCAGGAGGCGTTGCGACGCGGGAGGACGTCGACGAGGCGCTCCGGCTAATCGACGACCCGGAGTGGTACGGGATGCCGCCTGTGATCATGGCCGCGTGGGGTCGCAAGGCTCGCTCCTGAGCCGTTCGGCCGGGTCTAGGGTTAACGTGTGATTCGGCGCTTCCTTGGGCATCTTCGACGGCCTGCCGTCGTGCGCATGCTTGTCCTGACGGCCTTGCTCTTTGCGGCCTCCCGCGTCGTTGCCCCGGTGACCTATCATCTCCAGTCGGGCGATCTTGTTGTCGACGTCTCTCCGCGCCTTCCCGGCGGCCATCTCCTGCTGAATCTCGGGCCCTTCGGGGAGCTGTCGTGGGCGACGCACAAGGCACCGCTCGACATCGAAGCGACGTTCCTGATCCGGCGCGATGTTCGGATCCCTCCAAACTTGGAAGACCTCCGCGACATCCGGCTTTCGCTTCTTCTGGGCAAGATCCCGTGGTTGCTGCTCGCCGGCGCGCTGGCGGCCGCAGTGATCGTGTCCGACCCCCGCCGCCTGCGGCCTCGAACGGCGCTGCTGGGAGCCATCGGCACGGCGGGATTTGCGGCGCTGCTGGTGGGGGCAACTGTCCTGACGTTCGATGCGGGTGCACTCGACGACCCGCGCTACCGTGGACCGATCCAAGATGCACCGAGAGTGCTCCAGCTCATCAAGGAAGCCCGGCGCGACCTGGCCGGTGTCCGGCGCAACATCAACAAGACGGTGGCCGGGCTCCAGCGTATTCACGAGCAGATCGCGCTGCCGGCGGCTCCGGTGCGTGAGAACACCACGAAGATCCTCGTTGTCTCCGACATTCACAACAACCCCGTCGGTCTCTTGATCGCCCAGGAGATCGTGCGACGATTCGGCGCCGATGGGGTCGTCAATGCCGGGGATTTCACGGATCGGGGAAGCGAACCCGAGGCCGAATTGTTCGCTCGGTTCGGCGACTTGGGGCTGCCGCACGCACTCGTCGGAGGCAATCACGAGGACCGGTCGGTCCTCGACCGGGCACGTCGTATTCCCAAGGTCAAAGTTCTCGAGCGCGAGCGCGAGGACACGCTGACGATCGCCGGCATCACCGTGCTGGGTGACACCGACCCGAATGCCTATTCGATCGCCTCCGACCCTGAAAACGAGATCGCCCGGGAGGAGATTCCGGTTCGGTGCGGCCGGCTTGCCGAGCGGATGCTCGAGGTCGGGCCGGAGATCTTGCTGGTGCACGATCCCGCACAGGGACAATGCGCGGCCGATCTCGCGGAAACCCAGAACATTCCTTTGGTGTTCGTCTGGGGTCATCTCCACCGGCCGGCGTATGAGGTTCGCGGTTCCGTCGTTTCGGTTTCCCCCGGAACGAGCGGTGCCAACGGGATCAAGACCGGCAAGAGCGCGCCGTACGGGTTCGCGTTTCTCGAATTCGATCCCACGACCAGGGAGCTGATCTCGGTGTGTGAGTTCCTGCTCGACGGACCGAGCAAGCTGAGGCAGGCTGCCTGCCACATCGCGCCGCGCAAGGAGGAGCCGGAGTGATCCCCGACCCATCGACCGAGTAGCGTACGACTACCATGGCCGTCTCGGAGGTCACCCGCGTTCACTTCGGGCATTTCACCGGCCCTCCCGAACTTCCTTTGCTGGCCGGTCAGAAGATCGTCCTCTCCGGGTTTGTCATCCGCCACCCTGATGGCATCGTGCTTCTCGATACGGGGATCGGTGAAGGCTCTCCCGAGGCCGAAGAGCGTTACCACCCGGTTCGCCGGCCGCTCGACGCCGTGTTGCGAACGGCCGGCATCGCGCCGCGCGACGTGGATCTCGTCGTCAACTGCCACTTGCATTTCGATCACTCGGGCGGCAATTTCCGCTTCCCGGGCATTCCGATATTCGCGCAGCGCACCGAGTACGACGCGGCACACGAGCCCGATTACACGCTGCCCGAGGCGGCCTGCGATTTCGAGGGCGCCAAGTTCGAGCTCGTCGAAGGTGAGGCCGAGCCGCTGTCCGGTATTCGCATTCTGCCGACACCCGGGCACGTCCCGGGTCATCAGTCGGTGCTCGTGCTGACTCACGCCGGCCGGGTGCTGCTCGCGGGACAGGCATTCAACACCGCCACGCAGTATGCCGCAGCGCACCTTGCGTGGCGGCTGGAGCACGACGGGAGCGAGGACCGCGTGCCGTACCCGGAATGGATCGCACGTGTCCAGGAATTCGACCCGCAGCGCGTGATGTTCGCTCACGACCTCGCCGTCTGGGATGCGAGCGATGCGGCGTCGGCAGCGGCCTCGGTCTGATCATGGGCGAAGTCTTCTCGGAGGAAACGGAGACGCTCATCTTCAATCCGTTCTCGCCGGAGGTCCGCGCCGATCCGTACCCCGTCTACCGGAAGTTCCGCGAGGAAGACCCGGTTCACCTCAGCCCGTTCGGAGTGTGGATCCTCACGCGGTATGCCGACGCGGTTGCGGTGCTCAAGAACCCCGCGTTCAGCAGTGACCACCGACACGCGGAGGGACCGCTGCTCGATTTAGCGGCATCGCAGCGCGACCCGGAGCTGCTGGAACGCCGAGCGACGGTGATGCTCTTTCAGGATCCCCCCGCGCACACCCGGCTGCGGTCGCTCGTCAACAAGGCCTTCACGCCGCGCCGAGTCGAAGCGATGCGGGCGGGCATCATAGAGATCGTTGACGATTTGCTGGATCGCGCCGGGGATGCCGGCCGCATGGACGTGATCGCCGACCTCGCCTACCCGCTGCCGGTGACCGTGATCTGTGAGATGCTCGGCGTACCGCCGGAGGACTACGACACGTTCAAGGGATGGTCCTCGGCGCTGGCGGCGAACCTCGATCCGCTACCTCTTCCCGAAAGCTTGGCTAAGGCGCTCGCAGCGGGTGACGCCTTCGAAGCGTATTTCCGAGAGCTGATCGCCGATCGCCGAGCCAACCCGCGAGATGACTTGCTGTCGGATCTGGTTGCGGCTGAGGAAAAAGGGGACCGGTTGAGCGAAGAGGAGCTGCTGGCCATGTGCACGCTCATTCTCGTAGCCGGCCACGAAACCACGGTGAATCTCATCGGGAACGGAACGTTAGCGCTGCTGCGGCATCCCGGCGAGATCCAGCGCCTGCTCGACGACATCTCGCTGATGCCCGGCGCCGTCGAAGAGCTTCTGCGCTACGACAGTCCCGTTCAGGTGACGGCGCGCACCGCGCTGACCGATGTGGACGTCGCCGGGACAACGATTCCGAAGGGTCGTCAGGTGGTGGCCGTGATCGGTGCGGCAAACCGTGATCCTTCGGCGTTCGCCGATCCCGATCGGCTCGACATCGGCCGCACCGAGAACCATCATCTGGCGTTTGGCGCCGGCATTCACTTCTGCCTCGGTGCGTCGCTGGCGCGTACCGAAGGCCAGATCGCCATCGGGCGCCTGGTGACGCGTTTCCCCGGGCTCTCGCTCGAGGTCGAGGATCCCCCGTGGCGGGAGACGGTGACGCTTCGGGGACTTGCCGCTCTTCCCGTCACGTTCTAGACGGTTGGCCGTCACCCCGGGATCTCCTCTCTCGTCTGGACGAGGAGATAGGGCTACCCTTCTTCGGCGGACGAAGGCGTCGCTCGCGATAGGCTGCGCTCTGCGGCCGTTCCGGCCGCGGAGGCTGTGATGAGCGATACAGCGCTGCGTGTCGAGTCCCGCGACGAGGAAGCCAAGACCTCCGTGCCGACCGCCGGTCCCGGCACGAGCGGATCCGCGCCGGCGCCCCGTGCGGCCGAGAATGCTGTGGTTCTCCCGGAGGCAGGGAAGCCGGCTCCGGCGTCCCCCCGTCAGGATGAGTCCGAGGCGCCAAAGCGCGAGGTACCGGTGGGGGAGACATCGCAACCGAAGAGGCCGCGGGCAAAGAAGGAAGCGGCCAAGCCGACACCAAAGCCGGCGGCGGAGAAAAAGCCGGCCGCTTCTCGTGCCGCACCGAAGAAGCCTGCGTCGCAGACACCCGCCGTCGAAAAGCAAGCCGCGAAGGTGAAGCCCGCCGTCGCGAGGACGACACAGGTGAAGCCGCCGGCCCGCTCGAAACCGGCGGCCCGCGCGAAACCGCCGGCCCGCGCGAAACCGTCACCGGGCAAACGCCCGGCCGAAGCCATCTCCGCCGGGAAGGTATCCGCGCCCAAGGCCAAAGCCGCGCCCAAGGCCAAAGCCGCGCGCGAGGGGAGTGCGTCGCGCCGGTCGGCGACGTCGAAAGCCGGACTTCACGCCGCGCCGGCAAAGCTCTTCAATGAGCCGGGCGTCGCCCTCCTCCCGATGAAGGAGGTCATGCGGCTCTTCGACCGGCTCGCAGAGGCGCACAAGCGCGCTGCGCGTGCAGAGGCTGAACGCGATCACCTCCGCGAGCGCATCACCGTCCTGCGCGCGCAACTCGACGCCTACCGATCGGGCCAGCCGGGCGCTCCGCAAACCACCGAAACCCTGAAGCGGCGCAGGTTCCGCCGCAGCTAGGCGTTCCCACGCGCCATTTTGGCGTGATCGAGTTCCGTGGAGAGGAGCGCGCGTTCACCGGTAGACATTCTTGCGATGCCCGATCTTCACGACGAGCACGATGAGGACATCGTCCTGGATCTCGTAGAGCACACGGTAGTTGCCTTGCCGGATGCGATAGCGCTCGAGTCCGGAGAGCTTCTCACACCCGGGCGGGAGCGGGTTCGAGCCGAGGAGCTTGATCTTGGTGGCAAGACGCCGGCGGTCCTTGGTGGGGACGGACTCGAGTTCCTTCGCGGCGCTCGGTTTGATGAGGACTCTATAACTTGCCACGCCGCTTCAGGTCTTCGAGGACCTCCTCGAAAGCTAGATTCGGCTCTTTCGCCCGCTCCGCAAAGGCAGCCAGGTCCTCCGCATCCTCGCTCAAGCTCACGTGCACGGCGGCATTGACCAGATCCGATATCGAGCGGTCCGTTTGCGCCGCCTTGACCCGAAGCGCCTTGTGGATGTCTGGATCAAAGTAGACGGTCGAGCGTTTCATCGAGGCCATGAACTCATGGTAGGCACTATAACGTCATGGTGTCAAGACGTCCGGCTCAACCCCGCGTCGATACTTTCGTACGACTGGGCCTGCGGGCTTTCCGGCTGGGCACGAGGACTATCGCCATAGCGATGCCCGTGGCCAGGCTCGCGAGAGGAACCGGTGCGTGCAGGAACGCGAGGACAAGGCCGAGCCTCGGGATCCGCAACCACACCCTGCCTACGACGTCCTCACCTTTCGGACGCCATTCGTCGGGGTCGGGGTTGTTATCGCCCTTCAGAATGAAGCCCGTGCTCTCCGAGCCCCCGATGATCCGGTGGACGATGATGATCCCCTCTCCGACTTCACCCTCCGGTACTCGGTACGCAACGATGTCACCATGCGAGTACGAGGCTCGCGGACGAGCGATCACGAGATCTCCGGGCTTGTACGTGGGAACCATGCTCACGCCGCGAAGCATGACGTAGCCCACCGGCCCGCCGAGCGACTGCGGCCTGAGTGTGAACGTCCAGGAGACACAAGCCGCGAGCAGCACGGTCGTCCAAACGATGTCGGCGAGCTGCAGCCGGCCGCGCCGCCGGCCCCGCACGGCCGGCACCGGCGCCGGCAGCGCCAACGGCGGGGGCGCCCCCGCAGGAAGTAGCAGCCGTGATCCCTGCATCAGGCTGGGCGACCGTAGCTTCAGGGCGGACTCGCTCATGTCGGGAAGTAGGTGATCACGAGCTGCGGGGCCCGCGCGAGGGTGCCGTCGTCCTTGGTGCTGTAGGCCGACGCACGTGCGGTCCCTGAGTTCTCCACGTCGTCGCGGATCATCCAGCCGAAGTTCGTCTGAGCCCCTGAGACGAAGTTCCTAACGTCGGTTGTGACAGTCCAGCCGGATACGTACTGGCCGGCGGCGCTGTTCGCGCATGGTGCCGAACCGACGTCGATGAAGGCGGTGCGCTGGCCCTGCGCCGGGTTGTTGATCGCAGTGCCGAACGGCTGGTTGTTCCAGGTGATTCCGGTCTCCGTCCAGGATGCGGCTACCCGGAAGATGTCCTGTGTTCGGCATGCATTCGGAACGGCGGTGATGTATAGCCGGAGCGTCGCCAGCTTGACGGCGGCGGCCGCCGGGATCGCGGGGCTGCACTTCGTCAGATCGAACTTTATGTAGCTGCGGATGTTCGCGTTGTTGCTGGATGTGACGTTCGCCGAGGTGGCCGTGCCGAACTTTGTGGTTGCGCTCGCCTGCCGCACAGCACTGTCGCTCTCGACCGTCGTGGTGCTCGGGTTGGCAGTAAGAACGCAGGTCTTCGGGAGGGTCAGGCTCTTCGATGCGACCGGGAACGTCGCTGCGAAGCCCGTGGCGGCGGTCGCGAAGCCGACCGCTCCGAGGAGCCAGGGAGATCGACGCGCCCAACGCGCGCCCGGCCCGGCCTGATCTCGGAAAAGACGGCGCGCGCTCATCGCTACGGCCCCGAGATCGACACGTCGATCTCTTCGCTGTCCTTCGCCGCGACGCCGCCGGCAAGAGAAACGGTCAGGGATCCCCCACCGGCGGGGACGGTGCCCGACCCGCTCGAGTTCGCCGTCCCGTTGTTGACGTTGACAGAAAGCGAGGCCCCGCCGCAGGCGGAGGCGATCTGACCGATTGTCACGCCGACGACGTTGCTGCCCGAGAGATTCTGCACGATGGATACACCGTCGGTGTCACACCGAGAAACGGCGGCGCTGTTCGTGCCGAGCAGCTTCGAGGCGCCGCTCAGGCTGGAGACATGGCCGAAAGCCGAAGAGAGCAGCGCAGCCACGGCCATCGTTAGGGCCGCGCGGCGAGCCTCTCTCATACAGCCTCTCCCTCTTCCGCGTGGCCCGGGTTCGACCGGCCACGCGGAAACGATCCTTCGCTCTTAGCCGGTGATCGTCACGTGTACGCCGGTCACGTCGGATGCGTTCACTCCGGAGAACGTGAGATTCGCGCTCGTTCCGGTCGTCGGGGTGGTGCCGGTTTGCTCGCCGAGCGAGGCGTCTGAGCCACTCGGTCCCGTGAGGGTCACCTTGAAGTCCTTGCCGCCGCAGGCGCTCGTGGAGGTGTCAAGATTTCCGATGGTGACGGTCGTCGCCCGGTAGCCGGCGGGACTCGCCGAGCCGTACGAGGGGGTGTAGCCGACGTTAACGGTTCCGGCCTGGCAGGCCACCACGACGGCGTTGCCCGCCCCGAGTGTTGAGGAGGAGACTCCCAGACTCGCCGCCAGGGCGTAGACGCCTCCGAAGATTGCCCCGCCGATTACCAGAGATGCAATCGCGCGCTTGATTCTCATTCTCATCCCTCCTGCCGGCGAGCTGCTTCTAGCCCGCGATCACTACGTGTATGCCGGTGACGTTGGTCGCCGCGACGTTGCTCGACGTGAAGTCTGCGGTGAAGGTCGTACCCGACGCCGGTGTCGTGCCGGTTATCTCCCCAAGGGAGGCATTGGAGCCACCGGTGAGCGTGACCTTGAACGACTTCGACGAGCAGTTCGTGGCCGAGGTCGTGTCCAAGCCGTCCATGGTCACGACGCCAACCTTGTACCCGGGGAGCGTGGAGTCGTACGCGGTTGCGTAACCGGCCGTGAGCGTGCCGGACTGGCACGCTGCGACCGAGCTGTTGCCGGCGCCAAGATTCTTCGAGCTGAGCCCGAGACTCGCGGCCAGGCCGTAGATCCCGCCGAAAACCGCGCCGCCGATCAGCACGGCCAGTGCGAGTCGCTTCATGATGATCTCCCCCCTTAGGGCGACCCGTCCTTCCTTGCTATCGGCGCGGGGGGTGGGATCTTGAAGGTCTTATCCGATATTGATCCGAAAGGGGGATATTAGATGCCTGCTTTGCGCCCCCGCGGGCGCGGTGCGCCGTTTGCCGTCGCTCGGCGGGCGCGGATGGGCTCTGCTGCCGGCGCCAGGAGCCCCGCCAGCTCGGCGGCCTCTAGGGTCTCTGCCTCCTCCAGCCGTGACGCGAGCCGGTCGAGGTGTACACGCCGCGCCTGGATGAGCCGGGTCGATCGGGCCACAGCATCGTCGAGGAGGCGGCGAACCTCCTCGTCGATCTCGTCTGCCGAGCGCACCGAGGCCGTCGCCAGCGGCACCTCGCCGTCGAGAAACGCATCGACGTCGCGCGCCAGCAATCGCGCGCGGCCGAGTCGCCGGCTCATGCCGTAGCGCGCGACGACATCGCGGGCAGTTTCGGTTGCGCGCTCGAGATCGTCCTCAGACCCCGTCGACGGCTCCCCGAGGACCAGTTCCTCAGCCGCGGTCCCTCCGAGCGCGACGACGAGCTCGTCGAACAGATCCGCGCGCGTGCGGAACGGCGCTTCCCCGTTGTGCGCACCGACGAATGCGCCGGCAGCCGCTCCCCGGGCAAGGATCGACACGCGGTGCACCGTAGCGGCGCGCCCCACCGCAGCGGCGACGATCGCGTGGCCGGCCTCGTGCACTGCCGTTCGCGTCCTCTCGGCCGGAGTCAGTACCCGGCCGCGTCGCTGGGCGCCGGTGAGCACGCGCTCGACGGCGTCGAAGAGATCTGCCATGCGCAACTCGGTTCGTCCGTCGCGAACGGCCAGCAACGCGGACTCGTTCACGACGTTGGCAAGGTCGGCGCCGGAGAAGCCCGGCGTTCGCGACGCCAGCAGGTTGAGGTCGACGTCGTCCGCGGTCTTGCGTCCCCGCGCGTGCAGGTCGAGGATCGACCGCCTCCCGGTGGCGTCGGGCCGGTCGACCAGAACTTGCCGGTCGAAACGGCCCGGGCGCAGGAGCGCGGGGTCGAGGATGTCGGGACGGTTGGTGGCTCCGACGACCACGATGCCGGCGCTTACTTCGAACCCATCCATCTCGACGAGCATCTGGTTCAGGGTTTGCTCGCGCTCGTCGGAGCCACCGCTTCCTCCTCCGGCCGCCCGGCGCCGTCCGGCGGCGTCCAGCTCGTCGATGAAGACGATCGCCGGCGCCGCGGCACGCACCCGGCGGAAGAGGTCTCGTACGCGCGCGGCACCGACGCCGACGAGCGATTCGACGAACTCCGCTCCGGCGACGGAGAAGAATGGAACGCCGGCTTCCCCTGCCACCGCCTTGGCGAGCAGGGTCTTGCCGCATCCGGGCGGTCCGATGAGGAGCACACCCTTGGGCGGCATCGCGCCGATCTCTTGGTAGCGTTCGGGATCGCGGAGGTAGTCGACGACTTCGCGCAGCTCCGCCACTGCGTCCTCGGCGCCGCCGACGTCGGTGAATGCGATGGGAGCGACCTCCCCGCGGCGGATGCGGCCCCGGCTGATCGAACCGAACACCATGACGTCGCCGATGCCGGTTCCTCCCCCGCGTCCCAGCGAGAACAACAGAGCGAAAAGATTCGCCAGGATCATGAGCGGCAGCAAGAACGTCGCGACGGCCCGTACCGTCGTCTTGTCCGTCTGCGGGTCCACGGACACGCGGGCACCGGCCTCGGTGACGAGTTGGAGCAATGCACCGGTCGCGAGGTCGCTCTTCGGGTAGGGAACCCAATAGCGCTCGTACCGCGGCTCACCTTGGTCGCAGAACGGCAACCGTACTGCGTCGCTCGAACCCGGACCGCAGAGGATTGTTCCCGAGAGGCGGGCGTCCTCGTCACGAAACAGTCCCGAAGCGATGCGGTTTTCGTCGGCCAGCTTGCTGAGCTGGTCCAGGGTGAGGCGCCGTCCTTCCGATCGCGGAGTGAGGAAGGACAGCGCCCAGGCGAACGCTCCGAGCAGGATCACGAGCGCCAGCGAGAGGAGCCGAACTCGCGGCCGGCTCGCCTTCCTCCGGGTTGCCCGGGCGCGCCGCCGGCGTCTCAGCCACGTCCGCGCGCGCCGGCGCACCGCACGCCACGTCGTCCGCCTGCCGGGCTCGCTCACCGGCGGGTTCGTCGCCGTCGCAACGGCCCGCTCGCAGAATGGCGTCGCGCGGGAAGGACCTCGAGCGTCCACGACGCGGCGAGCCAGGCGGCCGCGAGAGCAAGAACGAACGCGCTCCCCGCCAGCCGTAATCCGGAAGAGCCCGACCGCGTCATCGCGTAGCTCGTTTCCTCCTGGGCTGCGTCGAGTGCTTGCGCGAGCGCGACCTGAGGTTCTTCCTGTCGCTCTGGTGCCGGAGCGCCCTGGGTCTGCGACTGCGATTGCGGGTTGGCCTGCGTCTCGCCTTGACCCTGCGAATGCGACGCGGGCTCTGGAATCGGCGCCGGTGGGATGGGTGGGGGAGCAATGCCGATTCGAAGCGGTATAGGCAATCCCGCGGGGCGCGAACGGCAATCGACCTCGACTCCCGTAAGTGCGACGGGGCTCCCCCGCACCTCGGCGGCCAGGGCGGTGACATGGATGCCATCCTGGCGCAGCCCGCAGCCGAACGTAACGTCGAAGGAGAGCCGGTTTGGAACGCGCATGTTCACGTCGTGGTAGACCGGTGCGATGCCGGTGACGACCCCGCCGGCTCCCTGCTCGACGAGCCGGACGTCGGCTTCATCGCGAATCGCCTTCAACAGCCGGACGATCGCGGGCGCAAGGTCCCAGCCCTGGCACACGAGGGGCTCTCCCGCGATCCGGTCGACGGGGTAGGGCTCTCTCGTGATCTCCCCGTCTCCGTCGCAGTCGACGGGTTCACTGGCGAGTGTTCCCGTGGCGCGGGCGATACGACTCAAGTCCTGATCCGAATACCCGGTGTGAATCTCGTATCCCGTCGCGATTCCCACCTGAAGGATTTCCCTTTCGACCAGCGCGTTGATCGTCTCCTGCCACGTGGGTCCGGGATATCCGGGCTCGTCGTGAAACTGCGCGTCGGTGATGTGCACGATGACTTTCAACGCGCCGCTGCGGAAGTTCGCCTGAATGCACGGTGGGATGTCGGCGGAAGAGGCTTTCGCCGGAGGCAGATCCTGACCGGAGCCTGTGGCGGTTTGGAGCAACGCCGCGAGCTGCGACTCCGGTCCGTCCAAGCCGCCTTCGGCAACAAGCGACCCGATTGCTGCGGTTAGTCGCGGTCCCGGCGGGCCGAGATCGAGTGCCCGGCGGTAGGCGTAGTCGCCCTCAGTGCCGTAAGGAGGGATGGGATAGTCGTGGTATTCCCCCACGCCGAAATGGACGTCACCGATAGCGTCCTTCAGCCGGGCGATCATCAGCTTGAGGTTCTCGCGTACGGCCGCGATGCTCCAGTCCATGCTCGAGGAGGTATCGACCAGGAAGTACACGTCCATCGGTTTCGGGACTGGAGGAAGATCGAGGATGTAGCGAATGGTTTCCGACGTCCCCGGCTCGAGCACGATGCGATTGCCCTGCGGAGTCAGCACCCCGGTAAGGTCCGGCGGCTCCGGCCAGACCGGAGGGGGTACACAGGCCGGGAAGATCACGTTCTCGGCCCGCTCGCCGTCGTAGCGCTCGATCGACTCGGGAGTCTGCGCGAAGATCGATGGGGCCGATGTCCGGTCGACCATGACATCCTTAAGTCGTGGTGGGTCGTCTGTAGGCGGGGGGATCAGCGCCCACGACAACGTTTGATCGTCGAAGGTCCAGGTTGCGGGCTCGGTGCCCTCGCTCACTTGACCCTGCTGCAGCGCGACCCACTTGTCCCCTCGCCACCCGTGCGCAAGGAACCAGAGCCTCGGCGGCGCTCCCGGCCTCGTCCAGGTCGCTCCGCCGTCCCGCGATAAGAAGACGAATCCGTCCCTCGCCGTCGGGGTGGCTTTCGTCGAGGCAAGAATCCTTGACGGCTCACCCGGCCGGTGCGCCACGTCGACCGATAGCAGACCTTCGTTGTCCGGAGGAATGCCGGCCACGGTCGCCCAGGTCGCCCCGCCGTCGTCCGACCGCCGAAGAAGCGGACCGCCGTCCCAAGTCCAAAGCACGTCGGGCTCGAGCGGGTCCACGACGAATGCGGGGTTGAGTGCCAGAAGGCTTTGATCGGGCGCCTGCATCGCAACGTTTGAGCGCAGCATCCACGTCCTGCCGCCGTCTTCGCTGCGGTAGAAAGGACGAACGAGTGGGGCTCTGCCTTGGAAGCTACCGAAGAACTCGTCGCCCGAAACGATGTCGGGCACGAAGCTTCCTCCCAATACGAACGACAGGTACAAGACGTCGGGTTCGCTCGGGGCGGCCTTCAGTAGTGGCAGGCCGGAAAGCGGGGGGACACCGAGATCGGCGGCGCTCCAGGTATCGCCGAAATTGTCGCTGCGCACAATGCGCATGATCTGCGGGTCGGAGAAGAGCGTGAGGTAGACGCGAGGACTCGGAGCTTCAGGAATCACAATCGACGTGATTCTCGATTCGGCGGGAAAGTCCGCCGACGCGTGGTCGGGGACCGCGTAGACCTCGCTCCAGGTGCACCCCGTGTCTAGCGATCGCATGACGACCGAGCTGTTGGTTGCGAACATGATTCGGGGGAGCCGGGGGTGGACCGCATATGCGAGAAGGACCTCGCGTTCGATGATCCCGATAGAACGCCAAGACGGCGCCCGCACGCTGGTCCAGTTTCCTTGCTTCAGGACCTGACCCGGGACGGCACACGGGGGGTCGTCGGGGGCGCCCGCCGACGTTGCGGGGAGGACGGCCAAGGCGACGGCCGCCGCGGCGATTCGCTGCCGGCCCCGCCGCTTGGAACGATGCGTCACATTTCACCCCCAAGAGGGCCTTGCTGCGATGGTACTCCTTCGAGCGTGTTCGGGGAGCTTCCGCCGGAAGAGCCCCCGTGCCGTCGGGCGAGGTTTCACCTAGTTTGAGATCAAGAACTCCTCGATCATCGCCGCTACCCCGGCCGGGCTTCGCATCGGGACCTCCCGCGGGGCGTCGAACACGGCCAGAGTTCCGGCCGCGAGGCTGTCGGCGAGCCACTGCGCAGCCTCCAGGCTCACCAATGGATCCTTCCGGAGATGCACGACGAGCGTGGGGGCAACCACCTTCTTGAGGAACGGGCGAAGATCCTCATCGAGCGTGCGGTTCAGCATGTCGATTGCGGCATCGACTCCGGTGTCGCGCCAGTCGGCGCGCATCGCGTCGGCCATGGTGGGATCATTCTCGGGCAGGCCGGGCGGTTCGCCGAGGGATTGCTGCCACGCGGCAAAGGCCGAATGCCAGGTGCCGGCGGGGACGCCGTACGGCCACTCGGCGCTGGCCGACCATTTCGGAGTCCCGCCGATCAGCACGAGGCGACGCACGTGGCCGGGGAAGTGTCCGGCATAATTGAGCGCCACCTGACTCCCGCGCACACCCAACCCCAGCAGCGTCAACCCGTCCAGACCCAAGCCCTCGATCAGCGCGGCGAGGTCTCGCGCGTCTCGTCCCGTCGAGTACGGCGGCCCGGGCTTGTCGGAAGCCCCGGTTCCGCGACGGTCGTACAGCACGATGCGGTGCCGGCGCGCGAGTTCGGCGACGAGCGGGCTCACGCGCACGGAGCGCGAGGAAAGGAACCACTGAGGCACCACGAGTACCGGCGAGTCGCCCGACCCCATCTCGTCCCAAGCCAGCTCCACGTCGTGGACCTTTATCCGCCGCATCGCGGGGGAGGGTACACCGCCCGTGCTCAACTCCGGGACAAGGCCATCGGGTAGGGAACGTAGGCAACGGAGCCGCCTCCGGATTCGGCGAGGGCGTCCTCGATCGTGGGGACGGGCTCGAAGCCGGCGTGACGCACGACCTCCGGGTCATCGGCACCGGCGACGAGCACGCGGCTCGCATGCCGGAGGCGTTTAAGCGGGAACATCGCCATGATCGGATGGACGGGATGGAACCCGTAGCCGTGTCTGTAGCGCTCGACGTAGTCGGCGCGGCCGGCAAATTCATTCTCGTATCGCTCGCGCGCCTCGTACGGATCCTTCGTCTCGGGAACAACGCGCTCCCAGACTTCGCGATACGAGGGATGATGGACGTCGTCCCACCGATCGGGACACGGCGTGGACAGGATCACCGTGCACCCCGGCCTGCCGAGCGCCTCGATCATCCCTCCGAGGTAACCGAGAGCGGTCGAATACAGCGTGAGCAATGGATTGGTGTACGAGTAGGCCGCATAAGGGCTCCAGTCGGGGACGCCGTAGAGGACGACGTCGGCTCTTTCGCTCTGGTTGAGCAGCGAACGCCGCGGTGGTGTGTGCGCGCGGTTGAGGTCGAGAGCAGCCCGCCGCGTCGCTCCGACGCTGCCGCCGAAGATCCGCGCGACTTGCAGCGGGTTGGAAAGTACGGTCTCCAGCTTGAAGAAGCGATCGCTCCCGAGCCGTTCGACGGCGAGGGCCCCCATCTCGTCGAGCATCTCGTGCATCCGGTTGCGGTCGATCGACATCGACATGTCGTCGGGATTGTGGTGATGCCGGATGGACCTGAACGTCGATAGTCCGACGCAAATCGATTTCCAGCCGCCGGAAAAGCCGCGCGTGGTCGCGCAGTTGAGGTATACGACGAGGTCGGATTCGGTTGCGAGCTTCGAGAGTTCGACTTCGTAACCGTTCTTGGTGACGCCGAGACGTTCGATGCCTTCGGGATCCTCCGCGTCGTGACACCGGAGCCGGTCGGAGAACGCGCCCACGATGGTTTCACCGATGAGCCGCGCGAGCTCGTCGTGCCTGAATTGCCGGTGCAGAGCGTTCGCACAGAGGAGCGTGATGTCATCGGCGGAGACGCCGCCGGCTTCGAGTTCACCCAGGATGAGCGGCAAGGCCAGCGGCCAGACCGGCGCGTAGCAGGGGACCGTCGGATCGTCGAAGGCAATCGTGACTCGGCGCTTGCCGCGCGCCAGCTCGCGCAGCGGGTCGAGGTCGAGCGGCTGTGTCAGCGCTTGCCGGATCTCGGTTTCGAGATCGGCCACCGGCTCGAGCGGAATCGAGACGCCCGGGGACACCACGCGCGTGTCCTCCGGAAGATCCGCCTCCACGAGCCGGTCTCCATGAACGATTTGCTTTCGCACCAGCAGGCCTCCCCGATCGCGCAGAGCCTCGACCGTCACAACGGCTCATGTCAAGAATAGTGCGGCCAAGATCTTCCGGGTTCTCGCTCTTGACTTTAGGGCCGTGTCAGCGCGACCTGGTGAAAGCTCCGTCGCGCATAAGCGGAGCGGCCGTGCTCGTGTCGAGTTCCGCGGCGACC
>JBKKBZ010000114.1:0-2737 GCA_046713235.1 Actinomycetota bacterium
GCTCGCGCGCATGGACACCAACGTCCGGCAGATGGAGGAGATGCAGGACTCGACGTCCAAGCTGCTGTCGAGCCTGATGCGGGAGCTGGACCAGGAGCGCGCTCGATCCAATTCGCTGCTCCTGAACATCCTGCCCCAGGCCATCATCGACCGGCTGGGCGACGGCGAGACGACCATCGCCGACCGCTACGACTCGGTGACGGTGCTGTTCAGTGACCTAGTCGGCTTTACCTCGATCTCCTCGGAACTAGAGCCGCAGCTGCTGGTCTCCGACCTCAACCGGTTGTTCTCGGAGTTCGATGCCCTGTGCGAGCGGACGGAGGTCGAGAAGATCAAAACGATCGGAGACGCCTACCTCGCGGTGGGAGGTCTGCCCGGGACGCGGACCGATCACGCGACGGCGGTCGCGGAGCTGGCCCTCGGGATGGTGGAGGCGGTCGTGCGGCTGAACCGGTCGAGCGACGGTAACTGGAAGATCCGCATCGGAGTCCATTCCGGGCCCGCCGTCGCCGGCGTGATCGGGACTCGGAAGTTCGTCTACGACGTGTGGGGCGACACCGTCAACGTCGCCAGCCGCCTGGAGTCTTCCGCCGAGCCGAACCGGATCCACGTCTCCGAGCCGGTGGCCGAGGCGCTTCGGGGGAGCTTCGACCTCGAACCACGAGGAACCGTCGACCTGAAAGGCAAGGGCGACACGGAGTCCTACCTCCTGCGGGGACCCACGGGCTAGCGGGCGCAGCGGAGAAAAGGGAGGCGATCCCGCACGATCGGTTGATGCATGCGATCGAGGAGTCCCAAGCATGCATTATTATGCGGACTTCGCCGGGAAGCCTGGATTTTGGGTGGGAATTCCTTCGGCGAGTTCGGCGGCTGCCAAGGGAGATGTGGGTGGGGACTTCGAAACAGAGCCAGGGCAGGATTCTGGCAACTGTTCTGTTCACCGACATCGTTGACTCGACGCGCATCGCATCCGAGATCGGCGACGCCGCTTGGCGAGTCATCCTGGATCGTCATGATGAAACGATCCGCGCTTTGATCGGCCGGCACGGCGGCGAGGAGATCAAGTCCACGGGCGATGGTTTCCTGGCGATGTTCCACAGCCCGGCCCAAGGACTGGCGTGCGCCACTGCGGCGATATCGACGGCTCCATCGATCGGCATCCAACTGCGCGCCGGCCTGCATGCCGGCGAGGTTGAACGCCGCGGAGACGATATCGGCGGCATCGCCGTCCACGTTGCGGCGCGTATCGCCGCCCTAGCTGATGAAGCAGAGGTCCTGGCGTCCAGCACAGTGCGAGACCTTGCAACCGGCTCTGGGTTTCGTTTCGCGGCACGCGGCTCGACGGCGTTGAAGGGCGTGACGGGCAAATGGAGGATCTTCGCCGTCGATGAGCGACCGAGCGCCAAGCCGCGGGCATCCGCCGCCAAGCGCCCGCCCGCGCCTGCGCGCGCGCGCCCCAAGACCCCTAAGAGCATCTTGCTGGCGCTGGTGGTCGATGATCATCCGCTCTGGCGGCAAACTGTTTCGAGCGTCCTTACGACGAACCAAGTTGCCAAGCAGATCATCGAAGCGGGCGACGGTGACGCCGCGGTCAAGATCGCGCGCGAGCGCAAGCCCGACGTCATCATCATGGACATGGAGCTGCCGATCCGGCATGGGATCGAAGCGACCAAAGCGATCATTACCGACCGGCCCGACGCTCGCATTCTCATTCTGTCGTCGTCGGACGAGCCCGAGCAGGTTCTGGCAGCGCTGCGGGCGGGCGCGCTGGGCTACATGCTGAAAACCGCCGAGACCAACGACATCGTCGATGCGGTTCGCCGCGTCCACGCGGGCGAAGCGGTGGTGCCCGCCGCTTTAGCCGGTGTCGTTCTTGGACAGTTGCGCGCGCAAGACGCCGGATCGCGCCCCCGCGTTCTTGTGGCGGCATCCGCCGCGCTGGAGCGTGAGGGACTGGTGCATCTCATGGAAGCCGCGGGATGCGACGTTGCCGGAAAGCTCTCCGACCCGGCGGAGCTTGGCGGAACCGCCGGCGTGGATGTCGTCGTCGTCGAGACGACCGACCCCCAAGCATGGGTCGAAGCGCTGACGCGGTATCGCCAATCCCAGCGCATCGGGCTCTTGGTGATCTCCGCGCGCGTCGACCCGCTCGCGGTCGGCACCCTCCTGTCACTTGGGTCGGAGGGGATCGGCTATCTGCTGAAGGGCAGCGTTGCGGATGTCGGCGAGCTTGCGACCGCGGTTCGCCGCGTGGCCGCCGGCGAGGCCGTGCTGGATCCCGAGATCGTCCGCGGAGCGGTCCGGCCGGCCGGCGTTGACCCGCTGGTTTCCCTCACGGAACGCGAGCGCGAGGTGCTGGCGCTCATCGCCGAGGGTCACTCCAACCAGTCCGTGGCGGAGAAACTCTTCCTCAGCCCGAAGCGCGTGGAAGGCCTGGTCGGCGGAGTCTTCACGAAGCTCGGGCTTCTTGACGCACCCGAGAGCAACCGGCGGGTTCTTGCCGCCGTCACCTGGCTTCGTGCCGGAAGGTGAGGTTTTGAGGGATACCCCCTCGAATTATGAGGGGGATCCCCCTTGTCCTGGTTCCCGCTAAGGCCGGACAATCGGCGTATGAACACCACAGGAATCCAGGGGAGCCCGGCGGAACGCCGTCTGCCGTCGTGGCTGGGCACGGGAGTCGCGGCCGGGTTGAGCGTCGCGATCGTCGTGGCCGTCCTAGCAGCGGCAATCACTCTTC
>JBKKBZ010000115.1:0-8235 GCA_046713235.1 Actinomycetota bacterium
CCTCACCGTAGAGACCGCGTACTCGCGCAGCGCACCGGCAGCCAGCCCCGCCCTCGCGTTCTTCGTCAGCATGAGCAGCCTGTTGCGCTCGACGTGGAACGTGAAGACCGGTGACCACTCGACCGAGGTGGCGGAGTGCGCATGCCGGACGACGGCGGTGGGCTCGTAGACGATCGACCAGCCGGCAGCCCGGAGTCGCCAGGAGAGATCGGTGTCCTCGTAGTAGAGGAAGAAGTCGTCGTCGAAGGTTCCCACCCGTCTCAGAGCCTCCGTCCGGAGGAGTACGGCGGCGCCGCAGAGGGCAAAGACCTCCTCCCGGCGGTCGAACTGACTGCGATCAGCGGCTCGAAACGCGCGGTCTCCGCCGTAGCCGTCACGGTTCACCCGGCTCCCCGCGTTGTTCAGGACGTCCACCCGAGGAACCGACGCCGCGAGCTGGAGATCCACGTCCGCCTGTGTGGGGGTGACGCCCGCTTCGGCCTCACCGCCTTCCCACGCGAAGCGGACTCGCTTGGCGCGCTCGGCGGCGATCCGAAGCCGGACCGACAGGGGTCCCGGCCGGTCGATCGGGATCAGAAGCTCTCCGCGCGCCCTAGTCCATCGAAACGCCCCGTCGGCGTCACGTTCCGAGCCGTACCCAGCTGAGTCCCACAGCGCCTCGGCCGCAATGGACTCACCCTCGATCTCTACGTCGTACACGCGGATTCCGAGCTCGCGGGTATCCGGGGCCGGCGGCCGGAACGCATCCGTTTCGAGCCGGATGGCAATGAATTTGGGGAGGAACACGATCTTCGAGGTGACGGCGCCCACACGATCGGCGCCGGGCGCGGTCGCGGCGGCCAAAAGACGCTCGAGCCAGTCGGGCTCCGGCACGGCATCGTTGTTGAGCAACGCGACGAAGGGTGTGCCGACTCGGCGAAGAGCCAGATTGTTCCCCCCGGCAAATCCGCGGTTTTCCGGACTGGATAGGACCTCGGCCCACGGAAACCGTTCCTTCACCAGATCGACCGAGCCGTCACGGGAGCCGTTGTCGACGACGATCGTCCGGAGATGCTCCTGCGGGAACGTCTGAGACTCGACGGCGGACAGACAGGGCGGCAGCAGATGGGCGCCGTTGTAGTTCACGATGACGATGGTGACGAGAGGTGCTGCTTCGGCTGCGCGCACGCTGCGCGAAGCCGGCTTGGGATTGCTGGCCACGGCGGAAGGGTAGCACCGTAGGGGACCCGGCCGACCGACGTCGCACCCACTCATGCGCTAGGCTCACCGCCCAGACCCGGAGGCACGCCATGGACCTCGCAATGCCGTCGCGCGACCCCGTGCGAAGGACGGAAAGCGACTACTACCGCTTCATGGAGTACGACCCGGCGCACGTCCGGAAGGTCCTGTCGTTCTACATACCGTTGCTCACCGATCACTCGCCGGTCCTCGAGCTCGGTTGTGGCCGCGGGGAGTTCCTCGGCCTTCTCGCCGACGCCGGCGTGAATGCGCAAGGCGTAGACAACGACGAGGGCATGATCGAACAAGCCCGAGAGGCCGGTTGCAACGTCGCACTCGGTGATGCGATCGAGTATCTCGCGTCGGTGAAGTCGGAGTCATTTTCGGGCGTCTTCTGCTCGCATTTCATCGAGCATCTTCCGACTAGCCGCATCCCCGAGCTCATGGAAAATGTTAGCCGGGTGCTCGCCCCCGGTGGCCGCTTCATCGGCATCGTTCCGAACCCGGCGTGCTACTCGGTGCTTACGCACGACTTCTGGCGCGACCCGACGCACGAGCGATTCTACGACCCGTCCCTCGTTGCCTTCTACTGCAGCCGGGCCGGACTGAGCGTGGAGCGCATCGGTTTCAATCCGGAGAACCATCCGGGCCCGCCGCCGGACTTCTTTTGCAGTGACATCACCGTTCATCCCGACTTGCATGCCGCGATCTCCGACCTTGCACGGCTCGCCTCGCGCCGGATGGACGTCGACCACCGGTGGAACGAAGGCATTCTGCACGTGATCTCATTGTTGTCGGATCGCCTGCAGGAATCGCAGGAATCACTGAAGTCGTTGCGGGCTGCCTATCACAAGCTTCTCTGGGGCATGTATCAGGCGAACGACGTGTACGTGCTGGCGACGCGAAACGGTGGGAGCCGTCAGGGTGAGAATAGCGGTCTATAACCGGTTCCTTCGCTCGATGGGTGGCGGCGAACGGCATTCCGGCATGCTCGCGCAGGTTCTGGCCGGCGACGGTCATCAAGTCGAGTTGCTGGGCCACGCCGAGGTCGACAAGGACATCCTGTCGGACTACCTCAGCCTCGATCTCGCCAAGGTTTCGATTCGCGTCCTGCCCGAGATGGTGGCGGAAGACATTGAGGATCTGTCGGTGGAGTACGACGTCTTCGTGAATGCGTCCCACATGAGCCGGCTTAAGCCCCGGGCCGCCCACAACCTGTATCTCTGCTACTT
Organism: Actinomycetota bacterium; assembly: GCA_046713235.1. Taxonomy (GTDB): domain Bacteria; phylum Actinomycetota; class AC-67; order AC-67; family AC-67; genus JBKKBZ01. Next base: position 2,451 of record JBKKBZ010000115.1, read on the forward strand.
CCCCACTCCGACCGACCACGAGCTCGTCGGATGGCGCCGCCTTGCGACGCGAACCCTCGGTTTCTGGGTGCGGACGGCCGACGTCACCGTCGGCCACGGTAGTGGCTGGTTTGCTCCCGAGGGTGGACGCGGCCCTCGCTGGCGCTGGAACAACGGCCGGGCGACCCTCGTCGTGGGCGCCGGGGAGAAACGAGTGCTCGAGATCTCCGCAGGCCGGCCGGGTGCGCCGGGCTCGGTTGAGGTTGCGATCATCGCTCCCGACGTGCCGGAGACTCGTTTCCTGGTTACCCCAGACGGATTTTCCACGCATCGCGCCAATGTAGGTTCCTCTCTCCAACCCACGATCGTCCAGGTCGAGTGCGGAACGTTCGTGCCGGGAGGATCGGATCAGCGTCCGCTCGGTTTCGCGGCGGCATCGGTCGGCTTGACCGGGGCACGATTCGGGCTGCGCGAGCGAGTCGCGCGGCGATTCTCCTGGATGCTGGATGATCCGACCGACCTTTCGTTTTTGAAGTCCTACGAACGCGTGCTGGCCAACTCCGAGTACACGCGTGGATGGATCCGGAAGCTGTGGGGCGTGGACTCCGACGTGCTCTATCCGCCGATCCGGCTGATCGGTCACCGTCCGGGGCTGAAGCAGCAGGCGATCGTGCATGTGGGGCGATTCTTCGATCCCCGGTATGGACACGGCAAACGGCAGCTCGAGATCGTTCACGCATTCGGCGACCTCGTTCGCCGAGGGAGGCTTCCCGGCTGGCAACTGCACCTGGTCGGGGGATGCGAGGACTTCCAGCGACCGTACTTGCGACGGGTGCAGGCTGCGGCAGAGGGTTTGCCCGTAACCATTCACGACAACGCGCCGCGCCGGCTCGTCGAGGATCTTCTGGCGACGTCCCCTATCTTCTGGGCGGCGACCGGACTCGACGAGCATCCCCGGCGGCGTCCATGGGCGCTCGAGCACTTCGGCATGACGACCGTGGAGGCCATGTCCGCCGGGTGCGTGCCGATAGTCATCGATCGAGCGGGGCAGCAAGAAATTGTTCGGGACGGGCGCGACGGCTTCCGGTGGAGCACGATCGCAGAGCTCCATGCGCGGACGGAGCAGGTGGCTGCAGATCCCGCGTTGCGCGAGGCGCTTTCGCGGGCAGCGCTCGAGCGCGCGAGAGCATTTTCCGACGAGGCATTCGCCGACCGCTGGCATGCCATAGCGGGCCGCTTGGGGCTCGAAACCGAGGCTGATGTCTGAGCACCCTGACCGTCCGCCATCTCACCGAATGGATGCGCGACCGTGAGCACACCGGAAGTCTCCGCGCCGCTCGCCCCGCCTGACCGGCCGGCCGGCAACCGGCCCCCCGGCGGTCGCCCGGCCCGAGGATTGCTCATCGAGGGACTGGCCGTTTGGGTAACGTTCCAGGCCCTGACCGTCGCTTTCTTCGAAGCGTTGCGCACCCGGGGCGCCACGTTCTATCAGGACGTGTTGATCGCCGCGACCGGACCGGAGAAGTTCGGGATGTCGGCTTGGCTGCGCGATGGGATCTTGCCGATCTGGGCGCGGGACCAATACCTCGGAGAGCCGTTCGCGGCGAACCTTCAGCACGGCCTATTCTACCCGGGGAACCTTCCTTTCTGGCTGTTCAAGACCTCGATCGGCCTGAAGCTCACCCTTGTCGCCCACATCGCATTCGCTGCCGTCGCCATGTGGGCCTTTTGCCGCATCGCTCTCCGGACGGGTAGCTGGGGAGCGGTCGTGGCCGGGCTCGCCTACGGATTCGGCGGGAGCCTTCTTCAGCACATCATCCTCATCTCGCATCTCCAGGTCATGGCGTGGATCCCCGTGATGTTCTTGTTCGCCCACCTAGCGCTGGAGACGCGGCGCGTCCGGTTTGTGGTTCTGACTGCCGTGGCGATCGGCATGGAGTTTCTCTCCGGCCATCCCGAGTGGTGGCTCTACAGCCTGGTGGCGTTGGCGCTATACGCGATCGCATGGACATTCGGTGCCGGCCTCCGGGCGTGGGGTGGGCGTGCCGTCGACGCGGTTGTGCGGCTGGGCGGCGCCGCGGTGATGTTCTGTGTCCTCTTTGCGTGGCAGTTGCTTCCGACCCTTCTCCTTCAGCGGCAGGGATACCGCACCGCACCGTCGTTTCGAGAGCAATACCCTCTCCCCAAGGACATCGCGCTGAACGCTCTCCTGCCCGATTACGGACGTGTGCTCGTTGGGGAGAACGTGGGCTTCATCGGCATCGTGGCCTTGGCCCTAGCCGGTCTCGGAATAGCGGCCGGCCGCCGCGAATTGCGCTGGGTGCGCGGGTGGGCCTTCGGGGCAGCGGCTCTTGGCATGCTCATGGCCGTCGGCGCCGCGTCTCCGATCTACCGATTCGTCTACGACAACGTTAGCTTGGCGCGAGGCTTCCGCGTGCCGTCTCGCTGGCTTCTGCTGCCGTACTTCTCCCTTGCGATGATGGCGGCACTCGGAATGGATGTACTGCTGCGGGGTGCGCGAGACGGATTCCAGGCACAGGTTCGACGAGGCCTCGGCGGGATCGTCGCCCTGGCCGCCTTGGCCGGCGTGGTGTTCACCGTCGGCCGGCTCGGGCCGGCCGATGACAGTATCAAGCGCTGGGGACTCGCGGCGATCATCGGCCTGCTCGCCTGGGCGCTCGCCGCGGTACCGTGGGTGCCTCGCGCCCTTCTGGCATCCGCGCTGCTCATCACCGCTGCCGGCGAACTCAAATACGCACGGCCTTCGGTGGAGTACCGGCAAGTTGCGCCGAGTGTCGTTTACGACGACCCGGGCCCCGTCCTAAGCCGTCTTGCGAGGGACGGCGGTCGTTATGTGACGATCGGAAACCATCCCCGCAGCGAGGATGAGCGGAATCGTATCGAGATTCCGGGCTGGGTTCAGGGGCAAAAGGCTCAGTACTTCCTCGTGGCGTGGCCCTTGCGCCTGGCAGCGCGCCCCTCATCGGAGTATTCCACCCACGTTGAGACCCCTCTCGGCCGCGACGGCGGTCTGCTGCCGCTCCGGACCTACCATGAATTCTTCACGGCGTCGGCGGGAACCACGGGTCGAATCACTGCCGGGGTGTATCTGTCGCCACCGTCGCGCTGGAACTTTGAGATGCTGAATTTCCTCGGGATCGAATGGTTCGTCGCGGGGCCTCTCGAACCCTCGGAGGAAGGTGTCCTCGCGCACAACGGGTTCACCGTCGTCCAGACGGAGGCCTACATCGACCTGTGGCGGCGTGAGGCTCTGCCGATTGCGAGGATGCACTACGACCTAGACGTGGTCGCAGGGCGGTCCGATCGGATCGATTCCTTGCGCGCCGGCTATCCGTTGACGACGCGGGCGATGGTTGAGGAGCCAATCGGCCCATTCACGCGTCCGGCTTCCGAGCCGCGGGTCGTGGCCCGCCATGTCGGTTCGATGCGCGTGGAGTTCGAGGTTACGACCGCGACGCCGGGGCTCTTGGTCGTCGCCGATCCGTGGTATCCGCAGTGGCGCGCCGCAGTGGACGGGCGTCCGGCCGGGCTACACCGGGTCGATCACGCGTTTCGCGGCGTCGTCGTTCCGGCCGGACGCCATGTGGTCACCTTCGTCTATCGGGACCGCGCGACGCTCGTGGGGGTCGTCCTGGCCGGAGTCACAGTGCTCGTCCTGGGGATCGCCGGGCGGCGAAGGCGACGGCAGACGGAGCCCGTGGGCCCCGGGTAGCCATGGAAAACGGCGCGGCCGGAACAGGCGATCGGCCGGGCGGGGGACGAGCGGCGGCTCTCGCATTCGGCGTCTACGCGGCCCTCGCCGTCGCAGTCTTTCGCACGGCATGGGGGGCGCCCACAACGACGACCATCGGGGGCGGCGTCGGGGACGGCGCCCTGTTCATGTGGTTCCTGCGGTGGACGCCCTTCGCGATAGGGGAAGGGATGAGCCCGCTCGTCACGGACCATCTGAACTGGCCGGCCGGCGTCAACGTCATGTGGAACACGGCCGTGCTGCTTCCCGGACTCCTGCTTGCCCCGTTCACCCTCACGTTGGGGCCGATCTTCACCTTCAATCTCCTGCTCACGCTTGCGCTGTGTCTTTCTGCCTGGACGGCTTACCTCGCGATCAGCCGGTTCGTGTGCTGGCGGTTCGCAGCGTGGGTGGGGGGACTTCTCTACGGATTCTCTCCGGTGATGATTGCCCAATCACTGGGGCATCTTCACGTGACTCTCGCGTTCATTCCCCCGTTGCTTTTTCTCGGGTTTCACGAAGTGTTCGTGCGGCAGCGCGTGCGCCCGGCCGTCTCGGGTGCGGTCTTCGGTCTCGTAGCGGCGGCTCAGCTTCTTACGGGAGAGGAGCTCCTCGCTTCCAGCGCGCTCGTGTGCATGGTGCTCCTGGGCGTGCTGGTGGTGCTGTATCCCCGGCACGTGCGCACACATGTCTCGTACGTGCTCAAGGCGGGGCTCGCCGGCACCGCATCGTTCCTTGCCGTCACGGCGTGGCCCATTGCCGTTCAATTCTTCGGCAGGCAGCGGGTATTCGGGGCGGTTCAGACCGGCGACCGCTTCGTGAGCGATCTCTTGGGGTTCATCATCCCGACACGCATGCAGCACTACGCCCCCGAATGGGCGCTTCAGGTGTCGCGCAAATTCAGCGGGAACCTGGCGGAGTGGAATGCCTATGTCGGTCTTCCCATGGTGGTGCTCGTCATCGGTATCGGCGTCGCGTGGTACCGGCGGCCGGTCGTGCGAACGGCCTTCGTTGCGGCTTTGGGCATCGCTCTGCTTTCGCTCGGTCCGACTCTCCGTATCGCCGGTGCCGACGCCGGTGTTCCGCTGCCTTGGGAAGTGGTGAAGCGAACACCGGTCATCGACAGCCTCGTGGCCAACCGGATGATGCTGTATGTGCACCTGTTCACCGGCCTCCTGGTTGCCCTCTTTGTCGATGCCGTTCGCGGCTGGTCGCGCGGCCGGCGGATCGCCGGAGCCGTGGCCGTGCTTGTGGCGATCCTCCCGCTCCGGCCCATAGCGCCCTTCGGCGCCTCGGCGGCGAACGTCCCGGCGTTCTTCACCGGCGACGCAGTCCGTCGAATCCCCAGAGGAAGTGTGGCGCTCGTGCTTCCCTATCCAATGCCTCGCGAAGCGCGACCGATGTTGTGGCAAGCCGAAGCCGATATGTGGTTTCGGATGCCCGGCGGGTATTTCGTCGGCCCCGATGCCGAGGGAAAACCGCGGTTCGGCCCTCCGCTCGATCTCATCAACGGCGTAATGAACCGGGTGGGCAGCGGACGGGAGCCGCCGGAGCTCACCCGGGACCTCCGGCGGCGGATCATGGCCGATCTGAGGAAATGGGATGTGCGCACCGTGATCGTGGGCCCTGCGAAACACCGAGACATCTTGGTGCCGTTCCTATCCAACCTGCTCGGGCGCAAGCCTCAGGAGGTCGGCGGTGTTTCTGTGTGGTGGAACATCGCCCGATGAAGACTCCGCGGAAGCTCGACGCCTCCCGTTAGAATCCGCGTCCCCATGCAAATCGTCTACGTCGGGCCGGTCCCGCCCTATCGCGGCGGGATCTCGCAGCACGGGGCTCGAGTCGTGGTGGCACTCTCCGGCGCAGGACACGACGTAGCCGTTCGCTCCTGGGGCGCGCAGTATCCGCGGGTGGTGTATGCCGGTGAGCCGCGCGACGCGAAAGCGATTCCGCCGGCCGTCTCCCGCTTCGACCTCAACTGGTACAGCACAGCCTCCTGGTGGCGGGCCGGCCGGGAGGCGCGCGGGGCGGACCTTCTCGTGTTCCCGTGGGTGA
>JBKKBZ010000116.1:0-69612 GCA_046713235.1 Actinomycetota bacterium
ACGTAAGCGGAGTTCACCTCTTCGCCCAGCATGGACTTAACCGGGTACCTCCATAAGGAGACCACGGCTCCGAGCTTTTGGGTCGTCTGGGTGCTGTTGCTGACCATGTCGCTTCCCTCCTCTCGCTGAACCGAAGCGGCTCCGCCGTCCGTTCCGAGGCGCGCGGCTGCCGAATCAGCTGGTCTCATGCGCAACGCCCTTTAGAATCTTGCAGAGTGCACGGTCGATCTCGTCGACATCCCCGATGTCGGTTTCAAGATCCCAGAGCAGGAGCTCTTCAGCTTCTTCTGTGGGCAGTAGATCGCCGACGCCATCGAGCTCGGTTGAGTAGAGAGCACCGAACTCGCTTCGCCCGTCGGGAAACTTGTGGAAATGCATCAACCCTACGAATTCCAACAGAGGAGCATCCTGACCCGTCTCTTCGAGAAATTCTCTTGCGGCGCAATCGCGGGCCACTTCGGCGTCGTCAATCGTGCCGCCTGGCACCTCCCAGTTCCTACGCGCACGGTTGAACATGAAAAGGTACTTGCCCTTGTGGCTGGCGATGACGAGCGCGTGCGTAAGCGGCTTGTACTCATCGGAGTTCAGGAGAGTTTGTTCCGAGCCGCGAACTATGTCGAACAGCACATCACCTCGTGCGTTCACAACCTTCATGAGTCATTCACCCTTGTTCACCAACCAGGTGATCGTCCGTATAGCGGAGTGGCGGATCAGCGGCCACGAGCTCCACACCTTTGCCGAAGCGACCGAGGCGGGCGCCGGCGCGAGTGGTCCGTTGCATTCGCAAGCTATGCGTCCCCATACCGGCGCCCGCGGAGTTTCCACACGGTCGGGTTGCGCCGAGCATGAAGGCACGCGAGAACGACCACATCCCGGCCTTCCTGAACATAGAACACGACATACGGAAATCGCGGGAGCAGCGCCCTGCGGATGCTCTCGTGCGCTGCGCGAAATGCCGTGGGGTGCTCGGCGACATCCGAGATGGTTTCCTGAAGGGCGCCCAGAAAGGCTCCCCCAGCCCCGCCCGAGCCTGCTTATACCAAGCGTAGGCCTCATTGAGGTCCCCCCCCGCCTCGGGCGTGACGCGGACACGAGAAGTCACTTCTGAGCGCGCAGACGCGCCGGCACGTCATCGAGGTCGCCGGCTGCTTCCGGGTTCGCCTGGTGAGCTGCCAACCGACGGTCTAGTTCAGCGCGCTGGGCGTCCGTGACCGGCAGTGAGTCGGGATTCGCGTGGATGCTTTCCCAGATGTCCTCCACGAGACGAAGGCGCTCATCCACCGGGAGCTTGTCGATTTCCTCACGCCGGATCGCCGTCATGTCCTAATGCTTTCACGCCAATCGATTACAGGCAACAGTCGCGGTCGTAGTACGCATAACGGGTTGGGCCCTGCCAGAGAGAGTGTGAGCCGCTTTCACGCTTGAGGTAGCAGCCGTGCCGACGAAGATCACCTTCGACTGGGCCGATCTCAAGACGGGCGAGTCTGCTCGGGGACGTAGAGGGAACACCCACTGCCACGTCGATTCGCGATCGGCGTTGGGGTATCTTCGCGCCGGTGCCCCGGCGAGAGGCACACGGCCGAGGCCGCGTTGCAGGTCTTCGCGGTGTTTGCGGCGAGAGTCCGGAAACTGTGCGGCGACGGACTAGCGAAGCGTCCGATTCGCATGGGATCAGCATGACGATCGCGCTCTGGCGATCAGTCGGCGGCCGGAGGCGGCGCGTCGGCCGGGCTGCCCGCCGGTTCCTCTTTGGGCGACAACGACCTAGCCGTCACGATCAGCGTGACGGCGGCGACGATCACGCATCCGGCAAGGAGGTCGAGGCCGGTGATGCGCTCGTTCAGGATGAGCGCTCCGAGGACCACCGCCACGACCGGATTCACGTATGCATATGTGCCTGCGAGCGAGGTAGGGGTGTTGCGTAGCAGCCAGGAATACGCGGTGAAGGCGATCAACGAACCGAACGCGACGAGATAAGCCAGCGCGACGAGCGACCTGCCCGAGAAGGCCGCGAAATCGGCGCCGCCCAGTTCACCACGAGCAAGCCCGACCACTCCTTGAAGCGTCCCGCCGGCGATCATCTGCATGGCCGTCGTGACCAGGGCGCGTTTGGGAAACGGCGCCCTCCGCGCGTACAGGGATCCGCAGGCCCAGGACAAAGATGCACCCACGACGAGAAGAGCGCTCGGCACGTGCAGCGACGCACCTCCGGCGGACCACGGCCGAACGAGAAGCACGATCCCGAAGAACCCGATCGCGAGCCCTGTTTGAGCGACTGCCGGAAGCCGCTCGCGAAACAGGATGCGATCCAGCAACGTCATCCAAATCGGCACGGTGGCGATGAGCAGGGCCGTGTGTGCCGAGGCGAGGCGTTGCTCGGCGATGACCACGCCGCCGTTTCCTCCCAGCAGCAGCGCGCCGCCGACTATGAACGCCGAACGCCAGTGCGCGGCCGTCGGCCGGTCTCCGGCCGCGTCGCCGCGGCCGATCGTGAGCGCGTAAAGCAGTACCCCCGCAAATAGGAAGCGAGCCGAAGACATCAGCAGCGGGGGCAAGGTCTCGACGGCAACCCGGATCGCGAGGTAGGTGGAACCCCAGATGAGATAGACCGATCCGAGAGCCGACCACACCAGCGCGCGAGACGGTGCGGGTTTGACCTCGACGGCCGGCATGACCGCCAGGCTATCCGACCTGCGTCCGCGTCCGGCCGAGAATTCGCGGTCCGCTAGAGGATCGGCAGGTACCGGTCGATCTCGAACGGCGAGACGTACGCCCTGTATGCGTCCCACTCCGCGCGCTTGTTGCGTATGAAGTACTCGAAGACGTGGTCGCCGAGCGCCTCGCGGACGAGCTCACTTTTCTCCATCGCCGCGATGGCTTCGTAGAGATCCTCGGGCATGGACTCAATGCCGGCGGCGCGCCGCTCGGCCTCGCTCATCTCGTAGATGTTGGCCGATGCCGGCGGAGGCAGCTGCTCGTTGCCGGCGATCCCGCGCAGCCCGGCCGTGAGCATCACGGCGAAGGCGAGATAGGGATTGCAAGCGGGGTCCGGGGAGCGAAACTCCACCCGGAGATCACGTCCCGGCGTCGAAGGGATGCGCAGGAGCGCGGAGCGGTTTTGCTTCGCCCAGCAGATGTGCACCGGCGCCTCATAGCCGGGAACCAGGCGCTTGTAGGAGTTCACCCACTGATTACAAACGGCGGCGGTCTCTCGGGCGTGTCCGAGGATGCCCGCGATGAACGCCCGGCCGATCTTCGAGATTCTGTCGGGATCCTCGCCGTCGTAGAAGGCGTTGCGCTCGCCTTCGTATAGCGCCATGTGGGTGTGCATGCCGCTTCCCCAAGCTCCCTGAATGGGTTTCGGCATGAACGTCGCGTACACCCCGGCCTCTTGGGCAACTTCCTTCACGGCCAGCCGCGACGTCATGACGTTGTCGGCCATCGTGAGCGCGTCGGTGTCACGCAGCACGATCTCGTGCTGCGACGGGGCGACCTCGTGATGGACGCTTTCGACGGAGATTCCCATCGCCTCCAGGTAGAAGACCGTGCGCTTGCGCAGATCGGAGGCCACGTCCAGCGGCGTCAAGTCGAAGTACCCGCCGTGGTCGAGCGGCTCGGTGCTGGAGGCGCTTGGAAAGTAGAAGTACTCGAGCTCCGGCCCGACGTAGAACGTGAAGCCCATCTCGCCGGCCTTAGCGAGCGCTGCGCGGAGCACGCGGCGTGGGTCGCCCGGGAACGCATCGCCGTCGGGCGTCAGCACGTCGCAAAACATGCGAGCCACGCCTTGTGCTTCCGGTCGCCACGGCAGGATCTGAAAGGTCGCGGGGTCGGGCTTGGCGAGCATGTCGGATTCCTGCACGCGTGCGAACCCCTCGATGGCCGACCCGTCGAAGCCCATGCCCTCGTCGAACGCCACCTCCAGCTCTGCGGGTGTAATGGCGAACGATTTCAGATACCCAAGGACGTCGGTGAACCACAGCCGGATGAATCGAATGTCTCGCTCTTCTACGGTCCTGAGCACATACTCTGTATCGCGCGCGCTCACGCATGCCTCCGCGGCTCAAGCTTGTATCCGACGTTGCGAATCGTTCCGATGATGGATTCGTGCTCCGCGCCCAACTTAGCCCGCAAGCGCCGGACGTGCACGTCCACCGTTCTGGTGCCTCCGAAATAGTCGTACCCCCACACCTCTTGCAGGAGCTGGCTGCGCGAGAACACTCGGCCCGGCCGCTGGGCTAGGAAGCGAAGGAGCTCGAACTCCTTGTAGGTCAGGTCGAGCGGCCGTCCTCGAAGCCGCACCTGATAGGTGTCGGGGTCGATCGACAGCTCGCCGATGCGCACCACACCCGGCGAATCGACGAGATGACTTCCGATCAGCAAGCGAACCCGTGCAAGGGTCTCGGCGGGCGTGGCCCCCTCAACGAGGAACGCATCAATTTCCCAGTCGGGCGCGAGCGTGTCCACCGCTTCTGCGGCCACCGTCACAAGCAGCCGGAGGCGAGGCGCCTGGAATCGGAGCGAACGGCATGCTTCCCGTCCGCGCGCGATGTCCTTCACCGCATCGACGACGCAGATGTCGGGAGTCGGCCCCGAGCCCAACTGGGCGCCCAGCGCCGTGTAAGCGACGCGATGTCCGGCCGACTCGAAGATCGCTCCGAGCTGCTCGTCGTCGCGATCCGAATGGATCAGAATGTCTGCCACGTCGCGCCTCCGCGAAGGCCTCGAAAAGCGAAGAAACCCCAGGCGACCGGCTTCCTTGCCTGAGGTTCTAGACGCCGGTTGCGCTTCCCGGCGCCTGCCGAGCAAAGTAGCAGAGCCAGTCGCGTCTCACAAGGAGGATTCGCCTGCTCCCACCGACGAAGCGAGGTCGTGCCGCCCGGCGATTTTCGGCCGGGCATGAGGACTTCTTGTGCCGATGAACGACGGCGCGGAAGGACGCGGACGCCATCTCTTTGTTGCCGGCGTGCTGGCGGTCGCCGCTTTGATCGGATTGCTGGCCGGCAAGGCCGCCCTCGCCGTCGTGACCGCGGGGGCAGCGATCCTCGGTGCGCGTGAGGTCTTCGACCGGCAGCGCCTTCGCGGGCTGCGCCCTGTTCCGCTTGTCGGCGTCGGTGCCATAGTTGGTCTTTTCGGGATTGCGCTGGCCACGGGAGAGGACGCACCACGTGTCTTCCCCTTCGTAGTTGCCTCGGCGACGGTCGCGTGTTTCGGAGCGATCATGTTGCGTAAGCGAATTGCCGGCGCGACCGAATCGATCGTGACGACGCTGCTGCTCGTCGTCGTGCTTGGAATGCTGGGAGCATACGTGGTCGTGGTGCGCGGTCTGCCGCTGGGTGTGCGATTCGCGGCGGGGCTCCTGTCGATGGTGGCGGCGACCCAAGGCGGGAGTGCTGCCTATGCCGCATGGCGCCGCCGACGCGCCGGAAGTCATGCTCTGGCCCGCCCCGCGTGGGAGACGCGGGTTGCAGGTGCCGTAGGGTGCTTCGCCGTAGCTATGGTCGACGTCGTCGTTTTCGCGCCGGCCTTTGATCGCGGTAGGGCGCTGTTTCTCGCGGCAATCGTCATCATCTTCGTGCCACTCGGCGAGCTGTGGGTTTGGATGTTCCGGCAAGACCTCGCCGCCGAGGGTGAGCCGCTTCCAGAATTCCCCATCCTTGCGCGCGTTGCACCGGTGCTAACGGCCGCGGCCCCGTTCTTCTACGCGGTTCGAGCCCTGATCCGCTAGTGGGTCTGCTCGAGGCGCTCGTCCTTCGGCGGGTTACGCTAGCGCTCGTGCGCATGGTGCGGCGGCTCGTGGTGTTCCTGGTCCTCCTGGCCGGTCTAGGCCTCGTGGCCGGCGCGGCGCTTCAGCCGTTTGCCGAGCGCAAGATCGGCGAGACGATTCAGAAATCACTCGAGCTCGAGACACCACCGACGGTCCGCCTCGACGCCTTTCCCATCCTGGTACGTGCAGCGCAGGGCCGTGTTGCGGGCCTGACCGTTGATGGACGCAATCTCGTCGTTCAACGTCTCCGGCTCGCGCGGTATCACGTCGATGTCGTCGGTGTGGCCATCTCTTACTCCGCCCTGCTCACGGGAAATCCGCGCGCACGCGTGCAGGGTGGTGAAGCGTCGGCTCTTGTCACGCAGGAAGCCGTGAACGCCTATCTTGCCGCGCGCAAGGAGACGGCGCGGGTGACCTTTGGAAAGGGCACGGTTCGCGTCCGAGATCGCGCGCGCTATCTCGGATCCGTTCGCAACCTCGAGGCGGTGGGACGGTTCTCGATCGATGGCCGGGATCTCGTGTTCGTCGCCGACCGCGTGACGATCGACGGCAAACCGCCCCCCGGAGCGCTGGCCGAGCGGGCAAAGCGGGACGCCGGCTTCCGCCAGCCGCTTCCGGCTCTCTTCGGGGGAATTCGCGCACGACGAATCACCGTCGAGCCGACGGGCGCCGAGCTCGTCGCCGAATTCGGTGCAACGACGATCGATCTGGGCGCCGCTTAGCGCTGCTAGGTGCGATAGCGTCGGAACTCGGGGACGAGGACCGCCAGAAGCATCGCGCCGGCGATACAGGCGACTCCCCCTGAGACGACGGAGGCGGTGGGCCCGAAGGCTTCGGCGACGAGTCCCGCCTCCAGATCGCCGAGCCTGGGACCGCCGGTGACAACCAAAATGTGGACGCCGGAAAGGCGCCCGCGCAAGGAGTCCGGAACGGAGGACTGGAGAATCGTCCCGCGAAACACCGCGGAGATGACGTCGGCGGCACCGGCGCCGGCGAGCAGGATCAGGGCGGCCGGCAAGTTTGAACCGACGAGTCCAAACGCGGTGATCCCCGCGCCCCAAATCGCCACCGCGATCAGCACCGCGAGACCTTGCCGGCGTATGCGTCCCACCCAACCGGCGGTGAGCGCACCGACCAGAGCCCCGGCGGCAATCGCGGAGAACAGCGCGCCGACGACCTCCGGGCCGCGCCGGAACTGCGTCACCGCCAAGAGCGGAAACAACGCTCGCGGCATCCCGAAGATCATCGCGACGAGATCAACCGTGAAGGTCGACTGCAGCACGGGCCTGCCCTTGAGAAAACGAAATGCCTCGAGCACGGCACGGGGTCCGGAGGCAACGATGCTCGAAGCATCGCTCCGCGGTGTATGCGGGCGCATGGCCATGGCGGCGCCGATCGTCGCGGCATACGTGAGGAGATCTACGGCGTATACCCACGCGAGTCCGGCGCGTGCGATGACGACCCCCGCGATCGCCGGCCCGACGACCATCGACGCGCTCCACATCGCCTGATTGAGCGCGATCGCCGACGGCAGCAATTCGCGCGGCACGAGGTTCGCCGTCAACGACGACCGGGTGGGCTGAGCGATTCCCGACAGGGCCGCAGACAATGCAACGGCCCCGTAGATCAGGCCGAGGGGCGGCCGGCCGGCCAGCGCGGCGAGAAGGAGCGCGGCCGACGTCGCCGCGAGGCCTACCTGAGAGATCAGCAGTAGCTTCCGGCGGTCGGATCTGTCGACCAGCGGTCCGCCGCCGATCGTGGCAAGGATCAGCGGCACGAGTTGCACGAGACCCACCAAGCCAACGGCTGCGGCCGACCCGGTGAGACGGAACACTTGATAGAAGACCGCGACGACCGTCATCTGATGTCCCGATGCGGATACGATCTCCCCGAACCACAGCAGGCGGTAGTCGCGCGACACGCGCAAGGGTGTGATATCGACGGCGACGAGTCGCGCGCGCTTTCGAAGGCGAGAAGCGAATCCGGGTTCGGTTGGGTCGCGCTCGTCCACTCCTGCTTAGCCTAGCCCCGAACGTCCCGTCAATGATTCGGTAATAGTTGGGGTTCAGACGGGAGAGGACGCCGGGCTGATCATCAGCTTGCCGTGGAACTCGAGGGGCTCCATCGGGTCGATGACTTCGGAGATTGCGGCGGTCGTCACGATCTTCTGAATTCCCTTGGAGAAGCGATTGCGGTAGGTGCGAGACGTGCACCCAGCCGAGACTCCGACCGGGTTGTGCGGGGCCGGCGGCATAACAAGCTCGAGGGGACCGACGCCGTCTTCAGGCGCAAGGCCGGTGAGATACTGGCAGGTCGCCCCGAAGATCAAGCGCCCGAGCGGGTCGAACCACGAGACCGAAACGTACCCTCCTGGGATGACCGGCATGGCGACGTGGAAGTTCGCGTGGGACTCGACGAGAGATACGTACCCCGCCCGCGTGAGGGTGAACTGCCCAACGCAATCGCCGTACCAGCCTCCATCGCCGGTCGGCGTGGTCATCCCGGAGCACTCGCCCGGAACGGCTCCCGTCGCCAGAAGCTCGTGCACGGTGGCCCGGCCCGAACCGGGGACGGCCGTCCCCAGGGCAAGCGCAAGCATGAGTATGAAAAGTCTCGATCGGCCCATATGCAGATCCCCTCAAATATTGGAGGTTCGACATTGGCTCATTGATCTCCTTCCCGGCGGACACGGGGGATCCGGCACAATGCCGCCTCGCCCGGTAGCGCGAGGTCCCTACCGGGCGCCGGGGCTTTCCGGCCCTGCTGAGGACTCCCCCAAAGGGGCTCCGAACACGCACGAGCGCGGGGCGATTGACCCCGCGCGCGCCCGTGCGACTGTTTCTACGGGTTGGGAGCGGCTTCCTCCCAGCCCGACTCCTCACCCGCGCGGCCACGCTTCTTCTTCATGAAGAAGAACACACCACCGACGATTGCCAGCAGCGCGGCAAGCAGGCCCTTCTTCGAGCGCTTCTTCTCTTCGGCCATACGGACCCCTCCCAATAGACGGGACGGGAGCATCATAACGATCGCGCACGACACCCGACAATGCCCAGCCCGAAATCTGTCCGGATGGACATGACCGTTTCGGGCTTGGAGAGTAGATATTTCGGCCCAGGAGGGGCAGGCGGGCCACCGGCTTCGCCTCTTGCTCGTCGCGGCGCTCATGGTCGGAGGGGGCGCCGATCCAGGACTGCCGGCGACTTAGGCCGACGTCATGGATCTTCTCGCGCCGTGCGGGTTGAGCGGATCACTCCGAAGTAGACGCCTACGAGCACGAGGATCGAGCCGACGACGAACGTGCCGGTGGTCTGCTCGTCCAGCAGCCAGGCCGCAAGCGCGATGCCAACCAGTGGCGCGAGCACGAACTCATAGGAGGCGGCGCTCGCCGACCATCTGCTGAGCACGAACAGATACAGCCCGAACACGCCCACCGTGCCGATGGTGACGAGGTAGGCCTGCGCTGCCCAGGTCGAACCTTCCTCGGGGATCTTGAAAGACTGGCCGAACAGCGGCATCAGTACGAAAAGCATCACGGTCGCCACGGCGAGGCCGATCGCATTCCTCGCCGCCGGATGCACGGGAGGGAAGCCCTTCACAGCGATCGCGCCCTCAGCCGCACACGCCGCGGCCGCGAGGACTGCCAGCAATGATGCGACGGGCACACCTTCGTCGACGCCTCCGCGGAGGACGACCACCGTTCCCACCACGACGATCGCCGCGCCCGCAAGGCTGTCCCAGCGGAATCGCTCCTGGCCATGGGCAAGCGCAAAGATGAACGTGAGCAATGGTCCCGTCGCCAGCAGCATGCCCGCCATCCCGGCGGGGACCTCTTGCAATCCCAAGTAGATGAATCCAAAGAAGGCGCCGAGCGAGAGTGCTCCGTACAACAGCGCGCCCACAAGTGCGCGCCCTCGCGGCATCGACGCACGAAGCACGCGCGCGACGATCGCGAAGATCACCGTGGCGATCAGGAAGCGCGACGCAGCCGCCCACAGAGGATCGATCCCCGGCTCGCGCAGTATGAGCTTGACGGCGACGACGTTACCGCCGATCCCGATCACCATGAGGAAGAACGCGCCAAGGACGGCCCGATCGGGCCGCTTGCCGGCCTCCTGCGCTTCCACCACGTGCGACTTTATCGACAGCGCCCGATAGCATGCGTTGATGCCTCAGCGGTGTCGAAGACGCCATGCGGTCCGACCCGGCGTCAGGTTCGAACATTGTCAATCTGGTGGGCGTGGGAGGACTCGAACCTCCGACCTCAGCTTTATCAGAGCTGCGCTCTAACCACCTGAGCTACACGCCCGCGGCCGGACAGGCTACCACTTCAGCCCTTTTCCGACACCGAGATCTCGATGCCGCCGACCACGTCGGCGATGAGGTTGTAGAGAAACACGCCGCAGACGGTGATGATCGTCCAGACCACGGTCCCGAGGGCCCCGATGAGGAAGAACCACTTGAAGATCGCTCCGCCGGAGACCGTCACGGGATAATCCACGTCGGCGAACAACTGCTCGATGTCGGCGATGACCCCGAAGGCTTTCAGCATCGCGAAGATGATGGCCGAGCCGAGCAGAAAGACGAGGAGCAAGCAAAAGTAAAACAGGAGGGAGAACTTGAGGACCGACCACGGGTCGATCTTGCGGACGACGAGGCGAGCGCGGCGCCAGCCGCGAGGCGCAGCGGACATCGTCTGGCCGGTCGCTATCCCTTGACGACCGCCAGAGGGCGCAGGCGCGCCACTCTCCTCGATAACTTCGCCCCCTCGCAGGTCTCCACCACCGCGGACACATCCTTATACGCGGCCGGCGCCTCCTCCGCCAGCAGGCCCCATTGTGTCGCATTCACCAGCACACCGGCCGCAGCGAGGTCGGCCGCGAGCTGTCGGCCGCTGACCTGCTTCTTGGCTTGCGTGCGGCTCATCATTCGGCCGGCGCCGTGGCAGGTGGAGGAAAACGCCCGAGCGCCCTCGGCGACACCGGCCAGCACGTAAGAGGCCGTGCCCATCGAGCCCGGGATGAGCACCGGCTGTCCGGCCTCACGAAACGCATCTGCCAGCTCCGGGTGGCCGGGGCCGAACGCCCGCGTGGCGCCCTTGCGGTGAACGCAGAGAAGCCGCTCGCGCCCATCCACGTCGTGCCGTTCCAGCTTGGCAAGGTTATGCGAGACGTCGTACACGAGCCGAAGGCCGAGATCCTCGGCACTCCGGCCGAAAACGGTCTCGAAGCACCGGCGAACCTCGTGTGCCAGAAGGTGCCTGTTCGCCCGGGCGAAATTCGCCGCCGCGGACATCGCCGACAGATACCGCTCACCTTCCGGCGTTCCCACCGGGGCACACGCGAGCTGCCGATCCGGGACGGTGATCTTGTATGCGGCCATCGCCCGGTCGAACTTACGGACCTCGTCGGTGCAGACTTGGTGGCCGAGTCCTCGGGATCCGCAGTGCATCATCACCGTGATCGTCCCGGGCTCGAGGTCGAAGGCCGCAGCGGCGCGCTCGTCGAAGATTTCCTCGATCGCCTGGATCTCGAGGAAATGATTGCCGGCACCGAGCGATCCGAGCTGCGTCGCGCCGCGCTCGCGTGCCCGATCGCTTACCGCGTCGGGATCCGCTTCGAGGCGGCCCCCGTCCTCGCACCGCTCCACGTCCGAGGGCCAGCCGACACCGCGCTCGAGCAGCGCAACCACTCCGTCGGTGAGCACGTCCCGCATCTGGGCACCGTCGAGCTTCATGAGACCGTCGCGGCCCGTCCCCCGGGGTATGCGGCGCGCCAGCTCGTCGATCAGACGCTGCATCGCCGGCGCTGCTTCGGCGAGCAAGAGGTCGCTTCGCAACAGTCGCACACCGCAACAGATGTCGAATCCGACGCCCCCCGGTGTGACGACGCCGCCATTCTCGACGTCGGTCGCCGCAACCCCGCCGACGGGGAAGCCATAGCCCCAATGCACGTCGGGCATCGCGAACGAAGCGCGAACGATGCCGGGAAGCATCGCCACGTTGGCCACCTGATCGAGGGCTCGATCCTCTTTCGCCTTTACCAATAACCCCTCGCTGGCAAAGACGTGGCCCGGCACGACCATACCCGCCCGGGCGCCCACCGGGATCTGCCATTCGTACGGTCCGAGGCGGAGCAGGTCCATCGGGGCCTCTACACGTCGACGTAGACCCGAGCCATCCATTCGGACCTAGTCTTGGACACGGTCAAGCCGTGATAAGTGACCGCCTTGATCATGGGGCCGGCCGGCTCGGAGTCGATAACCACATAGACGTCCCCCTCCGCACGAGTCGGCGACACCTGCCGGAGGTCGGCGCCTACCACAAGCTCGCCTCGGGTCTCGAAGCGGTACAGGCACTCCTCCAGGAACTGGACGAGGGTGTCCTCAAGGTCGGACCCCTCGACCAGGATCGCCCGGGCGTCGTCGGAATCGTCGGGCTCGTCGTCGAGGATGATCGCCGCAAGGGCGCGAGCCGCGTCGGCGAACAGGACGGGAAGCTCGGGCGCACGCACCTCGATTCCCACGTCCGCCGTGTGGGGGATGATCTCGTACGGCATCCTGCTACTCCGCCTCTACCTCCGCGATCACCGGGGCCATCGCCGAGATCTGCTGATCCTTGTCGAGGCGCATAACCCGGACCCCCTGAGTGTCCCGCCCCATCCGGGAGATGTCCTTGCAGGCCATTCGGATCACTACCCCGCTGGAAGAGATGAGGAAGACCTCGTGACCGGGCCGGACGACCATGGCGCCGCGGATCTGGCCGCGACGGGAGGTCAACCGCGCAGTCTTGACACCCTTACCTCCTCGCCGCTGGCGCGGATAGTGGGTCAGCATCGTGCGCTTGCCGAAGCCGGACTCGGTGACGATGAGTAGCTCCCCATTCGGGTCCACGACGTCGAAGGCGACCAATTCGTCGTTGCCTCCAACCCGCATCCCGATGACCCCGGTTGCGGTGCGACCCATCGGCCGGACGTCGTTCTCGTCGAACGTGATCGAATAGCCGCCTCTCGAGACCATGATGAGCTCGTCCTCGCCCGTCGTCGCGCGAACCTGAACGACTTCGTCGTCTGCGCGCAGGTTGACGGCGATGATGCCGTCGCGGCGCGAAGAGTCGTACGCCGAGAACAGGGTCTTCTTGATCACGCCGCGTTTCGTCGCGATGACGAGATACTTACGCGTCGCGTAGTCGCGGGTATCGATCACCGCGGCGATCGACTCGTCCCCGGCCAGAGGAAGCAGGTTGCGCAGGCTGATCCCGCGTGCGGTGCGGTCCTTCTCAGGGATCTCGTGCGCCTTGATGCGGTAGACCTTGCCGCGATTCGAGAAGAACAGCACGTAGGAAAGGTTTGTCGTCGTCAGCATCTGGCCGACGATGTCTCCTTCCTTGGGCTTCGCGCCGCGTATCCCCTTGCCACCCCGTCCTTGGGTCCGGAAGACGTTCGACAGCACGCGTTTGATGTACCCGGACCGCGTGATGGTAACGACGACGTCGTCGTCGGCGATCAAATCCTCGACGTCGATATCGCCCTCATCGCTGCCGATCTGGGTGCGGCGCTTGTCGGCGTGGCGGGACCGGATCTCGCCCAGCTCGTCCTTGATGATGCCGCGAATGCGCATCGGATCGGCGAGGATCGCTTTGTATTCGGCGATCTTCGCCGACAGCTCTGCGTGCTCCTCCTCGATCTTCTGGCGCTCGAGCGCCGCCAGCCGGCGCAACTGCATGTCCAGGATTGCATTCGCCTGGATCTCGCTCAGACTGAACCGTTCCATCAGGGCGGTCCGCGCCTGATCCGCGTTCGCCGAGGCGCGGATGAGCGCGATGACGGCATCGAGGTTCTGCAGCGCCACCAGCAGCCCTTCGAGGATGTGCGCACGTTCCTCGGCCTTGCGCAAGCGGAAGCGCGTCCTGCGCGTGACGACGTCGATCTGATGAGCGATGTACGGTGCCAGCACTTGAGGAAGCGACAGCGTCCGCGGGACGCCGTCGACGAGCGCGAGGCAGTTCACGCCGAACGAGTCCTGCAGCTGCGTGTGCTTGTAGAGGTTGTTCAGCACGACTTGTGGAATGGAGTCCCGCTTCAGCTCGATGACGAGCCGCAGACCCTGCCGGTTCGACTCGTTTTTCAATGCCTTGGCCGTCGCAGGGATGCCGGTTATGACCTTCTTCTCGATCAACTCGGCGATCTTGGCAAGGACCCGATCGCCGGACACCGTGTACGGCAGCTCGGTGACGATGATGCGCTGCTTGCCCGACGCCGTCTCCTCGATCACGGCTTTGCCGCGAACCTTGACCGAGCCGCGGCCGGTGGTGAACGCATCCTTGATGCTTTCGCGCCCCATGATGATGCCGCCGGTCGGAAAGTCCGGGCCCTTGACGTACTTCATCAGTCCGGCAACGGTGATCTCGGGATCGTCGATCATCGCGATCGTGGCGTCGATGACCTCTCCAAGATTGTGCGGCGGAATGTTCGTCGCCATACCGACCGCGATCCCGCTGGATCCGTTCACGAGCAGATTGGGAAACCGCGCCGGCAGCGGCATCGGCTCGACCTCTTCGCCGTCGTAGTTGGGCAGGAAGTCGACGGTCTCTTCATCGATGTCGCGAAGCAGCTCCATCGCAAGCCAGGTAAGCCGGCATTCGCTGTACCGCATCGCCGCCGGCGGATCGCCGTCGACGGATCCGAAGTTTCCATGCCCCTGGATCAGCGGTGCGCGCATCGAGAAGTCCTGCGCCATCCGAACCAGCGCATCGTAGATCGCTGTGTCGCCGTGGGGATGGTACCGACCCATCACGTCACCGACCACGCGGGCCGACTTCTTAAATGGGCGGTCCGGCCGGATGCCCTGCTCGTTCATGCCGTAGAGAATCCGTCGGTGTACCGGCTTCAAACCGTCGCGCACATCGGGCAGCGCGCGTCCGACGATGACCGACATCGCGTAGTCGAGGTAGGAACGCTTGACCTCCTCTTCGATATCGATCGGTTCGATGTTGGGCTCGAGCGGAAGTGTCATCGGCTCAGATGTCCACGAACGCGTCCTTCGCGTTCCGCTGGATGAACTCCCGGCGAGACTCCACGTCCTCGCCCATGAGCACGGTGAAGATCTGGTCGGCCACGGCGGCGTCGTCGAGCGTCACCTGGAGGAGCCGCCGTGTCTCCGGGTTCATCGTGGTATCCCACAGCTCTTCCGCGTTCATCTCGCCGAGACCCTTGAACCTCTGGATCGGAACCTTCTTGTTCGCCGGCGCCCCGGCGAGCACCTCGTCGCGCTGCCGGTCGCTGAAGGCGTAGCGCTTCTTTCCCTCGATCACGAGCCGGTAGAGCGGCGGCTGCGCGACGTAGACGTGTCCGGTTTCGACCAGCAAACGCATGTGCCGGAAGAAAAAGGTCAGCAGAAGCGTGCGGATGTGTGCGCCGTCGACATCGGCGTCGGTGAGGATCACGACCTTCCCGTAGCGCAGCTTCGACACGTCCGACTCCTCCCCGATGCCTGCCCCGATCGCGGAGATGAGTGCGAGGATCTCGTTGTTCTCCAGGACCTTGTGGAGACGGGCCTTCTCAACGTTGAGGATCTTTCCTCGGATGGGAAGGATCGCCTGAGTCTCCCGGTTTCGGGCCTGCTTGGCGCTCCCGCCCGCCGAGTCTCCCTCGACAATGAAGACCTCGCACGCATCGGGGTCGTTCGATGAGCAGTCGGCGAGCTTGCCGGGCAGACCCCCAGCATCGAACGCACTCTTCCGCGCGATGTCGCGCGCCTTCTTTGCGGCGAGCCGGGCGCGGGCGGCCTGCGTGGCCTTCGCGACCACGCGGCGTCCTTCGGTCGGATGCTCCTCGAACCACTCCGCCAGCCGCGCGTTCAGCGTCCGCTCGACGAACGCGCGGATCTCGGTGTTGCCGAGCTTGGTCTTGGTCTGTCCCTCGAATTGCGGCTCTCGAAGCTTTATCGACACGATCGCAACGAGGCCCTCACGAATGTCCTCGCCTTGAAGGTTCTCTTCCTTTTCCTTCAGCAGACCCTTGGCCCGGGCGTAGCGGTTCACGACGTTCGTGAGCGACTTCTTGAAGCCCTCCTCGTGCATTCCACCTTCGTGGGTGTTGATCGTGTTCGCGAAGGTGTAGATGGAGTCGTTGAAGCCGGCGTTCCACTGGAGCGCCATCTCGATCTCGCGCTCCTCCTCGGCGGCCTCGAAATAGATGATCTTGTTGAGGGTCTCGCGGCCGGCGCTCAGCGCCTTCACCATGTCTGCGATGCCGCCGGTGAAGCGATAGGTCTGCTCGTTCTTCGGGTGGGTTCGCTCGTCGGTGAGGGTGATCGACACACCCTTGGTCAGGTAGGCGAGCTCCTTGAGCCGTTGCTGAAGCACGTCGAACTTGAACTCGAGGTCCTCGAAGACCTGCGGATCGGGCCAGAAGTCGACCGTGGTCCCCGACTTCTGCGATGGTTTACCGCGCTCGAGCTTGGAGGTCGCCTTCCCTCTCGCGTAGCTTTGCTTCCAGGTGAAACCCTCGCGGTGGACCGTGACCTCGAGGCGCTCGGAGAGGGCGTTCACCACGGAGACACCCACCCCGTGGAGACCTCCGGAGACCGCATAACCCTTGCCGTCGAACTTTCCGCCGGCATGGAGCACCGTGAGCACAACCTCGAGCGCCGGACGCTTGTCCTTGCGGCCGGGGATCGGCTGGACGGGGATCCCTGCGCCGTTGTCGGTCACGCGGACTCCCCCGTCGGCCATGAGGACGGCGTCGATCTTGTCGCACCGGCCGGCCAGCGCTTCGTCGATCGCGTTGTCGACAACCTCGTAGACCAGGTGATGGAGTCCCCGCGGACCGGTGGAGCCGATGTACATTCCGGGCCTGCGGCGAACCGCTTCGAGCCCCTCCAGAACCTGGATTTCGCTCGACGTGTAGCTCGTAACCGGCTTGGCCAAGCTCAACTCCTCCAGGGCGTGCCGAAGCCCCGGGGAAGGGGCTCGGGGGGCCGGATCGGGCGACCGTTTCGAAGACCAATTCTAGCACGTCAGAGGCCTTTTTCGGCACCTCGGAGGCGCCGGTTTCGCCTCCTTCGGAGCATGTCCGACGAGCCGGACCTCACCTCCGCGGCCGGCTCCCCCTCATTCCTGTCTGGCCCGGCCTACGACGGCCCGCACCCGAGTCACCGATCCGGGCGGTAAGACGCCCGCGACCCGCTCCAGCAAGGTTGCAGAAAGCAGCGTGAGCTCGGTGGCCCACGTGGGATTCTCGGCGCGAACGAAGAGCTCGCCGTCGACGAGCTTCACCGGTTCGCATCGGGCCGCGACGGTGGCCCCTACGATCTCCGCCCACCGCGCGGCAAGCTTGCCCAGAGCAAGCCGCTCCGACCAGCCGGGCCGATGACTGAGGTCCTCAATCAGCTCACCGAGACGCCGCGGGTCCTTGCGCCGCGGGTCCGTGTTGCCGTCATCACGCCGCATCGACACGTCCCTCGCCGACGTGGAAGACCTTGGCTTCGAGCGAATCGGGAACCGCCCCCGGATCGGCCGCCGTGATGATGGCTTGCGCTCCGTCGGGCAGGGCGGCGGCCACTCGCTCGCGCCGCGCCGGGTCGAGCGGCTCGAGGGCGTCGTCGAGAAGCAGGACCGGCTCGTCCCCGCCCGTCGCTTCCCTCACCGAACTCCACGCCGCGAGCGCGAGCGCGAGCGTCACCACCCACGCCTCTCCCTGCGACGCATGGGTCCGTGCCGGCAGGCCGTCGATCCCGAAAGCGACGTCGTCGCGATGAGGCCCCACCAGCGTCATCGCGCGGATGATCTCGTCCGATCGGCGCTCCTCAATGCGCGCGAGCATCGCCGCTGCCCAAGCTGCTGCGTCTGTTCCCACCCCGGGATGAGGAATGTTCGGACGATAGGCGATCTCGAGCAGCCCGCGTCCCGCCACCGCCGCCCAGGCCGCGGCGGCGTGCGGCGCCAGCGCGCGGATGGCGGCTTCGCGCCTCGCCGAGATCTCTCCGCCGGAGGCCGAGAGCTGCGCGTCCCAGACCTCGATCCCGTCGGGCCTGCGCCCGGCCGACTCCCGTAGCAACGCGTTGCGCTGTCTAAGCGCGCGTTCGTAATCGCGGAGCACCCCGGCCAGCCGCGGCGTCACTTGCACGAGGATCTCATCGAGGAAGCGCCGGCGCTCGAGCGGATCTCCCCGAACGACCTCGACCCGCTCCGGCGCAAAGAGACATGCACGAAGCACGCCGAGAACCTCGCGCTTGCGCCGAAGCGGCTCCCCGTCTAGCCGAACCCGGGACGCCCCCTGAGAACGGATCTCTACCTCGACCACCTGCTGCCTCACGTCGCGCTGCGTGTGAGCCCGAACGACGGCGCTCACACGGGACCGCTGGATGAGCGCCGGATCGGGGGCCCGGTGCGAGCCGAGAGTCGCGGCGTACCACGCTGCCTCAACGATTGAGGTTTTACCCGACGCGTTCGGTCCGACCAGTGCCACGCGTCCGGACGGGATCGCGAGATCGAGTCCTTCCCAGCACCGGAACCCGTTCAGCTCGAGACGAGCGAGCCGCACCCCGCCCTCTAGGAAAGGCGTACCGGCATCAGTAGGTACTGGAAACCGTCGTCCTGCGCGCCACGTAGCAGCGCCGGCTTTAGGCCGTCGCGCACCGACAAGATCAGCTCTGGTCCCTCGACCGCAGCGATCCCGTCGCTGAGATACCCCGGGTTGAACGCCACGGTCAGCGCTTCTCCCTCGAAAGTCGCGGCCACGTGCTCCGAAGCCTCTCCAAGATCTTGCGTCCCCGACGTCAGGCGCACACCTTCGGGCGAGAGATCGAGACGGACGGGCGCACCCTGCTGCGCGAGAATACCGACGCGCCTCACCGACTCGGCGAATGCTTCGCGCTCGAGACGAAGGACATTGGGCTGGGCGTCTGGAACCAGTTGCCTCCAGTTCGGAAACTCACCCTCGATCAGACGAGTGGTGAGCCTGCGGGTGCCGGCCTCGACCCCGGCCTGCGTCGTCCCGAGCGCCAGTCGTACCTCGCTTTCATTGTCGGCGGCGCGCGCCGCTTCGCTCAAGGCGCGCCCCGGCACGACCCGGCGGAGCTCCTCGTCCGGCCCCGACCACGTGAGTGATCGCACGGCAAGCCGGTAGCTGTCGGTCGCCACCAAGGTAAGGGCGGAAGGACCGGCCTCCAGCAGGACGCCGGTCAAGATCGGCCGAGCTTCGTCGCGCGAAGCCGCCCGAGCCACCTGACTCACCGCGGAGAGGAAGAGCTTGGCGTCCAGTACACCGGTGTGGCCTTGGTCGGGAGCGCCGAGCGCAGGGAAATCGTCTGCAGGAAGGACGCGGAGCGTGAACTCCGCGGCACCTCCGACTATGCGAGCTTGAGACGCGTCGGTTTCGAGGAGAACTCCTCCTTCGGGAAGAGCGCGCACGATCTCGCCGAGCAGACGCCCCGGAAGCACGGCCCGGCCCGGCTGCTCTACCTGCCCCTCGATCTCCGCCCGGCCGGCGACCTCAAGGTCCGTGCCGGCGAACACGACTTTTCCTTCCCCTGCCTCGATGAGAACCCCGCCGAGCACCGGGAGCGTCGCCTTGCTTCCGACCGATCGAAGAACCCATAAAACGACGTCGGCGATCTGGTCACGCTCGATCCGGATCTTCACGGTTTCACACCTCCAGGGAGAATCGTACTTCGCGGCTGTGACAGAACCTTATCCACCCGATCTGTATCCAGGCTTTTAAAGGAATAATTCTGTAGTAACAGTCGTAGGGGCTGGGGACGCTGTGGAGAATGCCACGCCTTTGGGGAATTCGGCCGTCCCCCGCTGTGCACGGTGTCGTGGATGACATCAGGCCGATTCCACCTGCTGCGCGGTTCTTCTTCGGATTCTCGCCGTCAACTCTTGGACCTGTGAATAGATTTGGCGGTGCTCGCCCATCAGCTTTCGGATCTTGCCATCGGCGTGCAAAACCGTGGTGTGGTCTCGTCCGCCGAAGATCTCGCCTAGCTTCGGAAGGGACAGCGGGGTCAGCTCCCGGCACAGGTACATGGCCACCTGCCGGGCCAGTACGATCGGGCGCTGGCGCGACGGACCCAGGAGATCGCCGCGCGAGATGCCGAAGAACGAAACGCATTCCGCGATAACGACGTCGGGCCGGATCTCGCTGGCGCCCTCGGGAGCCAGCAGCGGGTTGAGAGCCTCTCGTGCCAGCTCCAGCGTCAGCGGCAGTCTCGACAGGGAGGACCACGATACGACCCGGATGAGCCGGCCCTCGAGCTCACGGATGTTGTTTTGCACGCGAGTCCCGATGAACTCGAGGACGTCATCGGGAACCTCGAAGCCTTCCGCCCGGGCCTTATTGTGGAGAATCGCCACCCGGGTTTCGAGATCAGGGGGCTGAACATCGGTGATAAGACCCCATTCGAAGCGGGTGCGCAGGCGATCCTCCAGCGAGGCGATGGCGCTCGGTGGCCGGTCGGAAGAGATGACTATCTGCCGGCCGTCGTTGTAGAGGGCGTTGAAGGTATGAAAGAACTCCTCTTGGGTGCGCTCACCGGTTGCCAGGAACTGGATATCGTCTACGAGCAGCACGTCGGTCTCGCGGTAACGCCGGCGGAACGCCGGCATCTTCTCCTCCCGCACGCCGCTGATGAACTCGTTCATGAATTGCTCGCTCGACACGTACCGCACGACCGCGGTCGGGTAGAGCGAACGGACGCAGTGTCCAATCGCGTGAAGCAAGTGGGTCTTTCCTAGACCGGCTCCCCCATAGATGAAGAGCGGGTTGTACGACCGGGCCGGTTGCTCGGCGACCGCCAGTGCCGCCGCGTGGGCGAACCGGTTCGAGGGACCGATCACGAACGTGTCGAAGCTGTATTTCGGAATGAGCTGCGAAGCTTCGGCGGCCGCGCGCAGTGGTGCCGGTACCGGGTCGGCCGGAGCGTCGAGGTCGAACACCTCCGGGGGCGCCGGCCGTGCGTCGACCGTGACCGATAGAGAAAGCGGCCTCTCCGCGGCAGCCTGCAGAGCCTCCGTGACTAGGCCTGCGTATCTTGTCTCCAGCCACTCCTTGGCGAACGCACTCGGGACTCCGAGGACGATTTCGTCCCCGGAGAGGCTGAGCGGCCGGCTTCCTTCGATCCAGGTCTTGGCGCCGGGTGAGGGCAAGCGGTCACGCAGCGTCGCAAGGGTCCTCTGCCAAATTACGTCAAGTTCGTCGCCCACGGGCCTCCCTGGTCCACAATGGTTATCCACGGTTGTGCAAAACCCTGGGGAAGGATTCACGCGTAGACAAACAGCAACTTCGCGAGGCCGAGGGAAGGAAGGGCTTGCCCAGTCGCCGACGCTCATCGGCGGACGAGCGGGCGCGAAGATACCATCGGTTTCCACAGACCTCAAGAGCGGGAAAGCGCCTCACTTTTGCCCCTCTCTAACGGTGACGAGAGGCGCCGATCGGCACGGTTGCGCCCCCACAGGCCGACCCGTAGACTGCGGACTTCGATGAAGCGCACCTATCAGCCACACGTTCGGCGGCGGAAGCGCACGCACGGGTTCCGTGCACGTATGAAGACGCGCGCCGGCCGCGCCGTGCTTGCTCGCCGCCGGCGCAAGGGTCGCGCCGAGCTGACCGTGTGACCCGGGCTCCCCGCCCGACCATGAAGCGAGCGAACCGCCTCAGGGCGCCCAGCGAGTTCGCGCATGTCTACAGCACCGGACGACGCATTCAAGGCGACGGCGTTGCTGCCACCATCGCTTTCTCCCAGGAGCGGGCGCCCCGCGTGGCCGTCACTTGCGCGCGGCGGTTCGGGACCGGCGTGGCCCGCAACCGGGCAAAGCGACGTCTGCGCGCCGCTATCGCCCCGCTGATCCCGCGCCTGCGGCCGGGATCCGAGACCATTCTTCAGGCAACCCCTGCGGTGCTCTCCATGAGTTTCCAGGTACTGCACTGGGAGATCATGGAAGTCCTTCGAAAGGGCCAGGTCCTGGATGCTTAGGGCCCTCGCCATCGGGGTTCTCCGGCTCTACCAGGTAACCGCCGGGCGGGTGACCGCCGGGCACTGCCGGTTCCATCCCACGTGCTCGGAGTACGCCCTTCAGGCGGTGCGATCAGGTGGAGTCGTCCGCGGCATTTTCCTGGCCTCGTGGCGGATCCTTCGTTGCGGGCCGTGGAACCGGGGCGGCGTCGACTACCCGCCGCATTCGGCGCGGTCCCATGGCTGAGCTCTGGGGAGCAATCTTAGGAGGCTTCGGCTTCGCCCTCGATGCCATCTTCCGGGTCGTTCCTTCATACGGCGTAGCGATCATCCTGCTCACGCTGGTCGCCCGGGCGCTCATCGCCCCCTTGGGCGTGAAGCAGATCAAGAGCATGCAGCAGATGCAGAAGTTGCAGCCGGAGGTAAAGAAGCTCCAGCAAAAGCACAAGGGCGACCGTCAGAAGATGAACGAAGAGCTAATGAAGCTCTACCGGGAGCACGGGGCAAACCCGCTCGGCGGCTGCTTTCCCCTCATCGCGCAGTTCCCCGTTTTCATCGCGCTCTATGCGGTGATTCGCGCCGTGGTGCCTTTCCAGGCCGCTACCGAGTCGCCGATTGCCCAGCTCCCCAAGGCGACCATCTGCACGCCGGCCGGCGCGACCGGGGACCCGCTCGTTCCCTCGGTCGGCGGTGAGGCGCCGGCTGCGGTCAGCTGCGACATCAAGGACGGGACCGAGAGCTTCAAGATCAAACAGTGGAGCACCAGGGTAGGTACTGCGGTCGCCCAGCCGCCCTCCTATCTGGCCCGCTGCAACGTACAGGGCACGGACGCCTTCGTTTGCGCCTCGCCACTCGGGACGGGTCACCTACCCAAGGACGGGAAGCTGTTCCGACAGCTGGTCGAGGGCAAGGGGCAGTTCCTCGGCATGCATTTGGCTTGCTCGCCTAACCAGGCGGGAAGCAGCAACGGCATCCGCCAATGCACCTCCAGCGCCAAAAAGGCCGCCGGCCCGGCCCTGATCATGTACTACCTGCTGGTCCTGGCGATGGCCGGGACGACGTTCTTCCAGCAGCGCCAAATGATGAAGAAGGCTCCTCCTCAGCAGGCGCAGCAGATGAAGGTGATGGGCGTCATGATGCCCGTCGTTCTCGGGTTTTTCTCTCTCCAGTTTCCGGCTGCCCTGTCCGTCTACTGGATCACCGGAAACATCTGGACGATCGTCCAGCAGAAGGTGATCATGGACAGGCAGGAGGCCGCTCAGGCTGCCCAGCCCGCTCCGAAGCCCGAGCCGGGTAAGAAGCCCGGGGGCAACAGCAAGAGGCCCGGGGGCAACAGCAAGAAGCCCGGCGAGAAGGGAAAAGGGCCGACCAAAGGTAAGGGGTAGGTGCGAGAGGCGGTCGAGACCGAGGGGCGTACGGTCGAGGAAGCCATCGACGCGGCGCTGGATCTCCTCGGAGCGACCGATGACGAGGTCGAGATCAAGGTCCTCGCCGAGGGAGGCACCTGGCGGGGCAATGAGATCGCGCCGGCGCGAGTCCGGGTCGGTTTTCGCGATGAGCTCAGTCCCCAGGAGCGAGCCGAGCGAGAAGAGCGCGTGCGGGAGGAGCCTCTAGATCCGGCGCTCGGGGAAGAGATCCGCCGACAGGCCGAGGTTTGCCGTGATTTCCTGGTGGGGCTGCTCGAAAAGATGGATATCGAGGCCGAAGTTACCGCGTCGACCGGCCGGGACGGGGTGGAGTTGGAGATCGAGGCAGACGGGGACGACGGGGCGCTGCTCATAGGCCGGCACGGCCTGACCCTCGATGCGCTCCAGCTGCTTACGCGGGCTCAATCCTCACGCAGCGGTGGGCCTCGATTGCCGATATCCCTCGAGATCGCCGGATATCGAGCGCGCAGGAGGGCTTCTCTGCACCATCAGGCCGGGCGCGCTGCGGAGCGCGCCCGTCGGACGGGACGTAGCATTGCCTTGGCCCCCATGACCCCTCTTGAGCGCAAGGTCGTCCACGAGGCGATTGCCGAGCTCGGGGGCGTGCGATCCCGCAGCGAAGGGGAAGCCCTCGATCGACATGTGGTGATCGAGTGGGACCAATCGCATTCCAACGGTTAGTTTCACGGGAAACATGGACGCGTCCTCGGTTGTTGCCGGGCTGCTCCACGAGTTGAGCCTGCCCGATCAGGTGCTCTCCCTGTTGCTCGCGCACGCGCAGGCCGTGGCCCGGGAGGCGGATCGCCTGGGGCTTGTCTCGGATCGAGACGTCGAGCGGGTCCTGCTCAGGCATACGGCCGACTCCCTCCTCGTCGCCCTAGCCCGTCGCCCCGCCGCGGGAGAGCGCTGGGTGGACGTGGGATCGGGCGCGGGATTCCCGGGCTTGGTCCTTGCGGCGGCGTTCCCTGCGACCCGGTTCGTCTTGCTCGAACCGCAGCAGCGCCGCGCCGGATTCCTCGACCTGCAGATTCTCACGCTCGGCCTCACGAACGCCGAAGTGCTGCGGCAACGCCTCGAGCAGTTTCCGCGGTCCTGGGCCGACGTGATCGTCGCTCGGGCGCTCGATCGGCCCCATAGCAGTCTTCTGCTCTTGCAGGAACCTCTGGTTGATGGAGGGATGGCGTTGATTCTCGGCGGGCCGGGGACCCCGGCTCCCGCCGGCGCCACAATCGTCGACGTCGCTCGTCCTTCCGTGGAGTCTCCCGGGATGGTGTTTATGATGGCCAAGGAGCCTAGAGTATGATCCAGTTTTTGCCAGATAGTAAAGCCTACAAACCAGGATAACCGATGGAAGATTCTGGGATTATTTTTTCATTCTGCAACCAGAAGGGCGGGGTGGGCAAGACGACCACCGCGGTCAATCTCGGCGCATGCCTTGCCGAGGTGGGCGCCAAGGTTCTTCTCGTAGACGTGGATCCTCAGGGAAACGCGTCCTCGGGGGTCGGCATCGTTCGGGATCAAGGCGCCGTCGGCACCTACGAGCTGCTGGGTGGCGCAGGCCTGGACGAGGCCGTCACGACGACGTCGGTGCCCGGTCTGGACGTGATTCCGTCGTCGATGGACCTGGCCGGAGCGGAGATCGAGCTCGTTTCGGCGCTGGCGCGCGAGTCCAAGCTGCGCGGCGCGCTGGCCCCAGCGCGGAGCCGTTACGACTACATCCTCGTAGACTCCCCGCCGTCGCTCGGCTTGCTGGCGATCAACGCGCTGGTGGCAGCCGACGCCGTAATCATCCCGATCCAGTGCGAGTACTACGCGCTGGAGGGCCTGGGACAGCTCCTGCGCACGATCGATCTCGTTCGCGAGGGATTGAACGGCGATCTCGAGATCGGGGGCGTCGTGCTCACCATGTACGACGCACGCACCAGGCTGTCGGAGCAGGTGGTGAACGATGTGCGCGCCCACCTCGGGGACGTCGTCTTTCGCATGGTCATTCCGCGTTCGGTTCGGCTGTCTGAAGCGCCGGGCTATGGAAAGCCGGTGACACTCTACGATTCGGCATCGCGAGGTGCGTTTACCTACAGGGCGCTGTGTCGTGAGCTCGTGCACCGCTGGCCACGGGGCGCCGCCGCGGCGCTGCTCGACCAGCCGGCCGCGGTCGTGAGCCTGGACGATCGAGTCGAGCGTTCGGCCGGCGTCGAGAGGAGAGCAGGGTGAGCAGAGCAGCGGGAGGACTCGGCAGGGGGTTGTCGGCGTTGCTGCAGCCGGACTCCGGCATTGGCTATCGCGACGTGCCGGTCGGGGACATCGTCCCCAACCCTCGGCAGCCGCGTCGAACCTTTGACCCTCAAGCCGTCGATGACTTGACGGCGTCGATTCGCGCCGTCGGCGTCTTGCAGCCGGTCGTGGTACGCAGGGATGGAGAACGATTTCAGCTCGTGGTTGGTGAGCGTCGCTGGCGTGCCGCGATGAAGGCCGGCCTGGAGCGCATCCCCGCGATCGTTCGCGAGACCGACGACTTCTCGATGCTGAGCGAAGCGCTGATCGAAAATCTTCAGCGGGAGGACCTCAATCCACTCGAGGAGGCGGCGGCCTTTCGCGCGCTGATCGAGGACGGGGGACTGACTCACGACGACGTTGCGAACCGGGTGGGTAGAAGCCGGGCCGCGGTGACGAACGCGCTCCGGCTGCTCGGCTTGGCGCCGGGCGTCCAGGAGCGCCTCGCTTCCGGGGCGCTCTCGGCGGCACACGGCCGGGCGATTGCCGCGCTCGCGGATGCCGCAACGCAGGAGCGAGCGGCTACCCGCGTTCTGGCTGAAGGGCTAAGCGTGAGGGCAGCCGAGGAACTCGTCCGGCGGCTCGCGGCGTCCGGAGAACGGCTGGCGGAACGCGCGGCAAAGACCCGACGCGCGCCGCCGGAGAGGCCGCCGGGAATCCTGGAAGTGGAGCGCCGGCTGTCGGATATGCTGGATACGCGCGTACGCATCCGCACAACGGGCCGGCGCGGGAGCATCGAGGTCGAGTTCGCCGACCTCGAGGACCTCGAGCGGATCTGGCGCGCGATCGCCCCCAAATAGCGACCGTACACACAGGAGCGTCCGGTGGAGTTCCGCCGCATCGATCGCCTGCCGCCCTACGTTTTCAACGTCGTCAACGAGCTGAAGGCCCTGGCCCGGCGAGAAGGAGACGACGTCGTCGACCTCGGCATGGGGAATCCTGATCTCGCGACCCCTGCTCGCGTCGTCGAGAAGCTCGTCGAGGCGGCGCAAAACTCGCGCAATCACCGCTACTCGACGAGCCGGGGCATCCCCAAACTCCGATCGGCGATTTGCGATTGGTACCGGCGCCGCTACGGGGTCCGGCTTGATCCGGAAACGGAGGTTACCTCGACGATCGGGGCCAAAGAGGGTCTGAGCCATCTGGCCTGGGCGCTGGTCGAACCCGGAGACACCTGCCTCGTTCCGGAACCGACTTACCCCATCCACACGTTCTCGCTGGCCCTGGCCGGAGCACAGGTGCGCTCCGTACCTCTCGGGCCGGAGGAGGATGTCTTCGCGAATCTTCTGGCGGCATATGAGAGCACTTGGCCGCGTCCCCGCGTTGTGCTCACGAGTTTTCCGCACAACCCGACCACGGCGTGCGTCGACCGAACGTTCTTCGAGCGGCTCGTGCAGTTCGCGCACGAGCGTAACCTGATGGTGATTCACGATTTCGCCTACGCGGACTTGTGCTTCGACGGCTACCACGCGCCGAGCTTTCTCGAAGTTCCCGGTGCCATCGACGTCGGCGTCGAGGTGTTTTCGTTGTCGAAATCCTTCTCGATGCCCGGCTGGCGCATTGCCTTCGTGGTGGGCAACCGGGAGATGGTCGGCGCGTTGACGCGCCTGAAGTCCTATCTCGACTACGGCGTGTTCCAGCCGATTCAGATCGCGGCGATCATCGCGCTCAATGAGTGCGAGGACGAGACCAAGGTCTTCAACGACATCTACCGCTCACGGCGCGACGCGCTCATCGAGGGGCTGGCTCGCGCCGGCTGGGAGGTGCCCTCGCCGAAAGCGACGATGTTCGTCTGGGCGGCCATTCCCAACGAGCACAGAGAGAAGGGGTCTCTGGAGTTCGCGAAGATGCTCCTGGCCGAAGCCAAGGTGGCCGTCGCGCCGGGGATCGGGTTCGGCCGGGCCGGCGACGGCTTCGTGCGATTCGCGCTCGTGGAGAACGAGCATCGCATTCGGCAAGCCGCTCGCGGCATCAAGCGTGCCCTGGGAGGTTGATGAGGACGTGACGGAAGACGTTCGGAGTCGTGGGATCGCCGAAGGCAGCGAGGTGCGGCGCGCCACGATCGCGGTCGCGCTCGGCGCCGCCGTCGGCGTCGTACTCGGATTCCTGCTACGGAGAGACGACCGCGAGGAGCACTGATGGGCCGGCGGATCCAGGACTTGGCGCTCGGGACACTGGACCAGTTGCCGCTCAGGTGCCGGGGATGCGTTTTCTGGGAGCTCTCGCCACTGGAGCGGGCCCTTGCGATGGAGCACGATCCCGAATTCGAAAAGGAGGCCTGGGTTTCCTCGGTCTCCCTGGAGTCCGGGAACTGCGGAAAGACGGCCTACGTCGACGGCCGGCCGGCCGGCTACGCGCTTGCGGGACTCCCGGAGGACTTTCCACGCGCCGACTTCTTTCCCGCGAAGGTGTCGAAGGACGCGTATCTGCTCGCCACGCTTTACGTCATCCCGGAGTTCGCCGGACGGGGTATCGGCAAAGCAATGATCCAGGCGGTGTTGAGGGACGCAAAGGAGCGCGGGAAGCGAGCGCTCGAGTGCTTTGCAGACCGCCGTTGGGCCGGCCCCGATTGCATGATCCCGGCCGAGTTCTGCGAGGCGGTGGGCTTCAAGATCAAGCGTGACCACATGCGGTTTCCGTTAATGCGGATCGATGTGCGTTCGCTGGCCAAGGTCGCCGAAACCATGGAGGCGGCGGTGGAGGCTTTCCTAGAGGCCGTTCGGGTGACAGAGCCTGCCACCCGTCCCGCAGGCATGCGGCCCTAGCGCGTTTGCTAGGCAGGGACGGCGGACGAAGCGAATCGCCCGACGGCCTCCGCCAGCGCGCCGGCAAGCATGCGGCGGAACCTATCGTCGGCGAGTAGCGCCTCATCGGCCGGGCTCGTCAGGTAAGCGGGCTCGAGGTGAACCGCCGGCATGCGAGTCTCTCGCAAAATCGGCCACGTCTTGGCGTGCGTCCGGCCGTCGGTGAGGCCGAGCCCACACACGGCCGATTGGCAGAGATCGGCGAGTCTGGCTCCTACCTGAGACTCGAATCGCTCGTGTCCGTAGTAGAAGGTTGCCGATCCGCTCGCCGCCGAATCGGTGTGTGCCGCGGTGTGGATCGAAAGAAAGATGTCGGCGGAAAGGCGATTGGCAAGATGTGCCCGTTCCCGGTCGGTTGGGTTCGCCATGTCGTCACGCGTCAGGAACACCGATGCCCCGGAAACCGCGAGGCGTTCCTCGAGATGCCGGGCGACGGCATACACGCAGTCGGCTTCTGCCAGGCCGTCCGGACCCACATCTCCGCGGTCGGGACCGCCATGTCCCGGGTCGATCACTACGACCAGCCCGGGCGTGCCGGCAAGACGGCGAAAGGACTCGCGCTCACGAATCGGCCCCACCTGAGGAACGGTTGGGTGAGCGAGATGGGGAAGGCCGGCCAGCGCGCGAACCGTCGATTCCCCGACGATCGCGTCGGGGGGGAGTCCGTAATTCTCCTGAAACTCGCGCAACGCAAGCGCGGTTCGGGGCCCGAGAATGCCGTCGACCCTGCCGGCGTCGAATCCGAGCGCGCTCAACCGCTCCTGAAGCTCCCGCACGTCGTCGCCGCGGATCTGTGGGGAACGCAGATACAGCGTGCGATCGCCCAGCCGCCAGGAGGCCTCCACTAGCTCGCGCCAGGTATCGGGACCGACGAGACCGTCTACGAGAAGACCTCGCGCTTGCTGGAAAGAGCTGACGGCTTGAGCCGTTCCGGAACCGAACGCCCGGCTCCCCTCGTCCTCGCCTACCGAATGGCCGAGAGCGATCAGCCGCTGCTGGATGTCGCGGACTGCTCGTCCTCGGGCTCCCGGTCCGATGACCATGGCGCTATCCTTCCCCAATCGTCCCCTCGAAGCGAACTCCTGGAGTGGGCAGATCTCTGCTGTGGGGGTCTCGTCGTTGAGAGCACCGGCCGGGTTCGAATCCGTTCACCTCCACAACCGCTTCTGGCCTGCGCGTTTGAGAAATGCACCCCACCGGTTCGCGAACCGGCGCGCCTCGAGATCGGTTGCCGCGACTTGTGGGCTGGGCAGGGCTACCGAGCGTAGATGGCGGGCCGATAACGGGGGCGCGGAATCGGTCGCCCTTCCTCACGGGCTGCCGCGAGCCACGCTTCCTTCGCGCGGTTGACTTCCGCGACCGCCTCCTCGGGAGTCTTGCCGAAGGCGGAGCACGCCTCAAGGTCGGGGATGTCGGCGATGTAGCCGCCGTCCTCCTCGCTGTAGAAAACGTTGATGTGGTAGTCGCTCACCGGTCCTCCCTGAGCTTCAAAGCATACCGTTCAACGAGCTTCATGAGCTGACGGACCTGGTAGGGCTTCGCCTGACCGCTCACCTCTTGGAGGTTGACGAGCTCCGAGAGGTCCGGATGGCCGTAGATGTGATGACTCCCTGAGACCCGCTTTCGCTCGAACCCAAAGGCCTCCACGAGCCGGGCAAGATCATCGAACGAGACGTTCTTCACCGATCCTCGGGCTACGCGGCGAAGGAGCTTGCGAGGATCCACGAGAACCACCCTATCGGGGACCGCCGTCACAATACCGAGGTCGCCGTTCGTGTGGACCGCGACCGCTGAGTCCATCTTGGAGAAGGTCGCGCGGGGTCGCGTGGCCCTCGCACAAACCGCCGGTTAAACATGAGACACCACACTAGGGAAGCCCCGAGTTCAGCCCGCCCTCCCGCGCCGAGGGGAGCGTTGCGGACGCCCCGTAGCCCGGCAACGGGCTCAACTCGCGTGGATCGGTCGGGATTGTTGTGGCACTCGACCAACTGGTCGGCCACCTCGGTTAGGTGATGAATTCCTGGAGTTCGCCGAGGATCTGGGCCTTGCCTCGGGCGCCGACCACGCGGCGCTTTTCGACCCCATCCACGAAGAGCAGCATGGAGGGGATCGACATGATCCCGTAGCGCATCGAGGTTTGGGGGTTTGAGTCCACGTCGAGCTTGACGATGGTCAGGTTCCCCTGCTTTTCCTGGGCGATTTCCTCAAGGACCGGGGCCACCATATGGCATGGCCCGCACCAGTCCGCCCAGAAGTCGACGAGGACGGGCGTACCGGCCTTGAGAACCTTCTCCTCGAAATCCGAATCGGTGACTTGGATGATTGGGCCGCTCATGGTGGGAATCCTCCGTGTCGATGGTCGTCAGAGTCTAATACCGAGCCTCGACGCCCGAAACGTCGTCCCGGCTCCGCCTATTCCCGGCTCAGATCGCTTGCCCGTGCGCCTCGATGCGCCCGAGGTCCAGCTCCACACCGAGCCCCGGCTTGGCCGGAAGAGCTATCGTTCCGTCTGCGTCTACTCGAAACGGTTCGGCGAGCATCGCGTCGCGCCCTTCGGGGACCCATCCCGGCGGGTCGTAGGGGAACTCTATGAGCGCGCCGTTCGTCGCGGCGAGCACATGAAGATTCGCGGCGAAACCGAGCCCGTTGGACCAGGCGTGCGGCATGAATCCGATGCCGAACTGCTCGGCCGTACGTGCTAGGGACAGCGCCCCGGCAATGCCACCGCTGACCGTCGCGTCCGGCTGGATGATGTCGACCGCGCGGCGCTCAATCAGCTCCCGCACCGGCCAGATGTCCCCGGCAAACTCCCCCCCGGCGATGGGGGTGGTCGTCTGGTCGCGCAGGCGACGGTAGCCTTCGAAATCGAACTGATCCAGCGGTTCCTCCAGCCAGGCGACCCCGTACTCCTCGTACGCGCGAGCGGTCGCGAGGGCCCGTTTGAAATCCCACCGCGGTCCCTGTGCGAAGACGTCGACGCGCCATCCCTGGTTGGCGTCGGCGGCGACGCCGAACTCGTCGCCGACCGCTTCTCGGACGGTGCGCACCTCGTCGACGTCCTCACGCATGGACTCGTGGCGCGGCCGGAGCTTCACGCAGCGAAAGCCGGCCTCCCGGGCGGCCAGCGCGTCGTCGGCTCGCCGCTTGGCCTCCCGCATCTCCCCGAACGACGCGTACGCCGGGACCCGGTCGCGTG
The DNA here is from genome assembly GCA_046713235.1 of Actinomycetota bacterium. GTDB lineage: Bacteria > Actinomycetota > AC-67 > AC-67 > AC-67 > JBKKBZ01. The sequence goes on from JBKKBZ010000116.1 coordinate 31,417, forward strand.
TACCGCCGAGGTAGCGATACAACGGCAAGCCGGCCGCTTTCGCGGCGAGGTCGTAGAGCGCCGTCTCGATGAACCACACGCGCAGGCCCAGCGCGCGAACGGCGGCCTCGAGGATAGGACGCAGCTCCGCGGGTCGCGATGGGTCGCGCCCGATGAGGAAGGCGCGCATGAGATTCACCGGACCACGCGGCTCGTCGGCGAACGCCACCCACCCCGCGTAGCCCTCGAGGCCATCGTCGGTGACCAGGCGATAGACCACGCATGAGTTGTTGGGATTGGCGAGGCCGGGGATCCACGCCGGCGAGAAAGGCGCCGGAAGCGGGAAATGGCATATCCATGCGTCGATGCGGTCGATCTTCATCGGCGTCCCCCTGGTCGGTCGGCGTGGCTATCCTCGCACAGGGCCCGAACCGTGCGTCAAGCTGCTGAGGTAGGATGCGCTTTCGTGCCCCGCTATCTTCGTTGGATTGCCGCGGCGACGAGTGCCGTGATGGTGCAGTTCGCGTTCTTCGTAGGCGTCGGCGCGGTAGCGGTTGGAACCGGGAACAAGGAGCTGTCGGGAGGGATCGGGCTGTTGGTTACGCTCGGCTCGACGCTGGTGCCCGTTCTCGTGGCGCTTGCAGTCAACGATTGGCTTGCCCGCCGCTACCCGGCCACGGCGCAAGAGTCTTCTGAAACCGGGGCGGCCGGGCGACTCGCGCCGGTCGAGCCGTCAGTGCCCGAGTGACTCGAGGTAGCGCTCGGCGTCGATAGCCGCCTGACACCCCATGCCGGCAGCGGTCACGGCCTGGCGGTAGATGTGATCGACAACGTCGCCGCACGCAAAGACACCCTCCACGCTGGTCGCCATGCGCGGGTGCGCGACCCGGATGTATCCCTCCGCGTTCATCTCGAGCTGGCCTGCGAAAAGCGTGCTGTTGGGGTCGTGACCGATGGCCACGAAGAGACCCCCGGTCTCGAGGTCGGTGGTGTCGCCCGTTTTCACGTGCCGGAGCCGCAGCCGGTCGACTTTGCCGTTTCCCCCGAGGACGTCCTCGACAACGGTGTCCCAGATGAAATCGACCTTGGGGTTGGCAAAGGCGCGCTCCTGCATGATCTTCGATGCGCGTAGCTCGTGGCGCCGGTGCACTACGGTGACCTTGGTTGCAAACCGGGTTAGGAACACAGCCTCTTCGACGGCCGAGTCTCCCCCGCCGGCGACGACGAGCGGAACACCTCGGAAGAAGAAGCCGTCGCAGGTGGCGCAGGTCGAAACCCCGCGGCCCAGGTACTCGCGCTCGCCTGGAACACCCAGCATCCGGGCGCGCGCGCCCGTGGAGACGATGAGCGTTTTCCCTTCGTAGGTCGCGTCGCCCGACTCAACGACGAAGGGACGTGTCCCGAGATCCACCCGAGTGGCGTCGGCGGTGATGAACTTGGCACCAAACCGCTCCGCCTGCGCGCGGAACTTTTCCATCAGCTCGGGGCCGAGTATGCCGTCGGGGAAGCCGGGATAGTTCTCTACCTCGGTCGTCAGCATCAGCTGTCCGAGGGGTGTGGCGCCCTCGATGACCAGCGGGTCGAGCTGCGCGCGGGCCGCGTACAGCGCGGCGGTGAGGCCGGCCGGCCCAGAGCCGACGATTATGACGTTCTCGGACATACGAACCTCGCACGTGGGAAGGAAGTCCGAGGATTCTAACGCAGGGGCTTACCCGCCTCTTCCGTGATCCCGGCCTAGATCGGGCGTTGCGCCCAGTAGAGAGTGAAGCAATCCGACGGACGAAGGACCCAGACTTCGGCCCTCGTCGGGCTGCCCTTGGGCGCGACGAAGAAGAGCACGTAGGCTTCGCGACCTTCGAACGTCGCGACCTCGTAGCGCTGGGGATCAAGCGGCGCATCGGCTCCACGGACGACGTCCTCGGCGCATTCGAGCAGCCCGGGTGGAGCCGTTGTAAAGGCCGTCCCTGTTTCGTATTCACCCGAGGCGGGACTAGGTATTAGCGTGTCCTTCGAGGTGCTTCTTGCGGTTCCCCTCTCGGTGGACCCGTCCACGGCAACGGTGCCGAACGCGGCCAGCTCGGCCGAGGCTGAAGCCCGGTCGTAGGTGCGTCCGGCGAGCACGGTGACCTGCTGATCCGAGGCTCCGGAGGTGTTCTCCCGGAGTGCCGAGTTGCCTCCCTGTCGAGAGACGTCGCGCAGGCTGAGCAGTCCGATCGCCAGCAATCCGGCTGCCGCCGCACCGGCGGCCCATCCCCAGCGGCGGGTCGCTTTGCTGCGCGCGGGGGAGACGACCGCGAGGCGACGTGCCTCGGCGACCCGGTCGGTGATGAAGGCTGCGGAGACCTCATCGAGCGCCACCGGCTCGAGGGAACGCAGGTCGCCGACCGTCGCCCGCAGCGCCTCCAGGGTGCGGCGGCACTCCGCGCACTCGGGGAGGTGATCGTCGATGCCGGCGCGGTCGGCGGCGTCGAGCTCTCCGTCGAGATAGGCGGAGAGCAGGTCGAGCTGGTCGTGTTTACTCATCGGGTCTCGCCACCTTAGAGGGTTCTTCCTCCCCCTCGGGTTCCAAGTGCCCGAGAATACGTGCCAATTCGAGCCGGGCACGATGGAGGCGGCTCTTTACCGTCCCGATCGGAATTTTCAAGGCAAAGGCGACTTCGGAGTAGTCCAGGTCCTCGAGGTCGTGAAGAACGACGACTGCCCGGTGATCCGGGCTCAGCGAGGCGACGCCTCGGCGGACGGCTTGGGCGCGGTGCGCTGCCAGGGCCAGTTCCTCCGGCCCGGGGCCGGCATCGGCCGTCTCGGGAACGTCGTCGAGCGCAGCGTGGTCGCGCCGGCTGCGGCGGCGACCGAGGTCCACGGCTGCGTTCACGGCAAGCCGGTGAAGCCAGGTGGTCAGTTTCGCCTCGCCGCGGAACGACCCCAGCGAGCGATAGGCCGTCACGAACACTTCCTGGGCCACGTCGAGGGCGTCCTCGTGACGCCCGCACACGCGAAGCGCCACCGCGTACACCCGCGTGCGGTGGCGGGAGACGATCTCATCGAAGGCGGCAGTTTCCCCGGCGAGATGCCGCCGGACCAGCTCGGGGTCGGTCGCGCGGGTGGGGTCGGTCATCGACGCCTCAGCCGCCGTCGTTCACGTATACCCGCTCGATGTGGGAGCCCACGAGCAGGCGGCGGGCCTCGATGCGCACGACGTCTCCCACGGCCACTCCCGGAACGTCGCCGACATCGACGGTTGCTTGCTGCATCGAGATTCGTCCGACGACGGGCGCCCGTCCGCCGCGTACCGTAACCGCGCGCGGGGACGAGCGACGGCCGGCGACGATCGCCGCGACGCGCAAGCCGGCTCGCGCCGCTTCCGACCAGGATTCGGTTCGGGCGGCAGGCTCGAGGCCGAATCCGTCGGCGTATCCGACCGGGATGGTGGCAACTCGCGTCGGCCGCCCGGCGCGCCACTCGCTCCCGTACCCGACACCTTCGCCGGTTGCGACCGTTCGCAGGCTGACGATGCGTGCGAACCAAGAGAACGGATCCTCCAGCGGCATCGGTGCGCGAACGTGCGGAGGATCGAGACCGTATAGGAGCGTTCCCACGCGCACCATGTCGTAGCGCGCCTCCGGGTGGGCAATCGTCGCCGCGGAGTTTGCCGCATGGAGGATGGTCCGGGCGGCTCTCTTTCCCAGCGCCGTCCGGACGCGCTCGAAGGCCGCGATCTGAGGAGAGGCCGACGCGGTCCCGGCGGCCGCGAAGTGGGTCCAGATACCTTCGAGCGAAATGTGGTCATCCCCGGCCGCCCGGCCGGCAACGACCACCGCGTCGTTGGGCGAAACCCCCAGGCGTCCCATTCCGGTGTTGACCTTCATGTGGACATGCGCGCGCTTCCCGCCGGCCTCGGCGGCAGCCGAGATGGGACCGAGATCTTCGGATGAGGCGACGCATAGGGTGAGGTCGAGGGCGATCGCGTCGCGGATCAGGTCTGCCGGAATCGGAGTGAGCAGCAGGACGGGCGTGGAGATCCCCGCTGTGCGGAGCTCGCGTGCCTCTTCCCATCGGGTGACCGCGAGCATGCGAGCCCCGGCGTCGGCCAACGTGCGCGCGACGGCAACGAGCCCGTGGCCGTAAGCGTTGGCCTTCACCACGGCGCACACGGGAACGCCGGCGTGTGCCGCAACGGCCGCAAAGTTGTTGCGTATGGCGTCGAGCGAGATCTCGATCCACGTGGACGCACCCCGGGGGATCCGCCCGGCATCACCGGGAGATCCAAGGTCAGTCGGCGAGCGAGCCACCGCTGCCTCGCAGAGCCTTGAGCGCTCTCATTGCCACCGGCGCACCGTATCGCCATCCTCGGTACATCACCGAACGCAGCGGGAGGTCCAGCTCGCCGACGTACTCCACGTAGCGCGCGCCGAACCCGGCCTTGAACCGATTCAGCCCGGCAAGGTGCTCTTCGGTCGGCTTGCCGTTACGCATGGGCGACACCCCGCGAAAATCGTAGGTCTGAAAGCCTCGGTCGTGCGCCCAGCGGATCATCGTCCACTGGAGCAGATGATTCGGCATGACGTTGCGATCCCGGCTCGACGAGGCGCCGTAGGTATACGTCGCGCGAGACCCGAACGTGAGCAGCATCGCCCCGGCGATCGCGCGACCCTCGTACCGCGCGAGGAACATCGCGAGCCGGCCGGCCGGCGTCAGGACGTCGACCAGGCGCTCGAAGTACTCGCGGCCGCGAATGAGGAAATGGTCCCTGCGCGCCGTCTCGAGCAGCAGGTCGTAGAAGACCGGAAGTTCGTCTCGTCCGGCCTCGGAAACTTCCACTCCCTTTCGCTCGGCCAGCCGGATGTTGTACTTCCATTTCTTGTGGAACCCTTCGTGCACGCTGTCGATGCCGGGGGCGAGATCGAGGACCATGACCGCGCGCGGTTGTACGCCACCGAATCGTCCCGCCCCCGACGGACGAAAACCTGCGGCCGCCAGGGCACCCGCTTCCGCGATGCCCATCGGAATCGGAGGATCACACTTCAAGAGGATTGCCTTTCCCGCTCGCCGCTCGACCTCGGCAAGTATTGCCCCAAGAGCCTCTGGTTGCCGGTAATCGAGCACCGGGCCACGCGGACAGTACAGAATCGGAGGCGCCCCACGAACCGGTCTCGTTTCCAGAACCTGAGCCGCTGCGACGATCCCGTGGCCGCCTTGGACGAGGATCCGATGGGGGACCCAGCCGCCGGTGCGCTTGACCTCCCCCCAGGCGAAGGATTGGAGAACGTCGGCGAAGGGCGAGCGCGCAACGAAGTCGTCGTAGAGATCCCTCTCGTGCTCGCCGGCGATGCGGGGCCGCAAGGCCCCTGAGTCGATCAACCTGCCGCCTCGAATGTGATTTCGGCGACGGCGGCCTGGAACGGGAGGTTGCTTCCCGAGCCGGCGTTGGCAAGCTCCGTTATCCACAGCAGCCAGTAACGACCCTGGTTTTCCCCGGACGGCTTCACCGCGCCGTCGGAGCTGGCCGTAAACGACGCGACGACCCTGTAGTCGGCCGCAGACCCTCCGGCCGCGCCGGAGACTCGCCATTCACCACGCCAGCCGGCGATGGGGCTGCGCAGACGGATCGTATCGACGCGCACGTTGGCTCCGAGATCGAAGAGCAGGCCGACGCCGGGCTTGGAGCCGCCGAGGTTTGCCGACGCGTAGCCCACAGTCGTCCATGCGCTGGTGGCGTCACCGTCGAGAACCAGCGCTACCTTTTCGGGGTGTTCGCTGCCGTTTCCGGGATTCGGGTCGAAGTCCCGGACGGCTGCCACGGATAGCGCCCCCCGGGGCGAAGGGGAAGGGGATGCCGCGCCCTCGCGTCGCTGGGGAAGGAGCTTCGCAACGGTCAAGCCGGCGACGATCGCCCCGGCCGCGACGCCGAGGAACAACAAGAGCGCGAGCAACCACCGGCCCTCCGTTCGCAGGTAGCCCGGCTCCCGAGCGGCCGGCGGTGCCTTGGGGGCTGCGAACGGCTCGACTGCGTCGAGAAAGCTCGGCAGGTCCGAGTGCCCACCGAGAGCGCGTTCGACGGCCGAAGCGAGTTCCGCAGTCACCCCGCGCGATCCTGTCAGGGAGGTGCCCGGTGTGTTGGGCGGGCGGCCGGTGAGCATGTGGACGGTGAGAGCGGCCAGTGCCCGAAGGTCTGCCTCTGCCGGCTCCTTCGGATCGGGACCTGGGTACCCCTCCGGCTGTACCGGTGGATCGGCCGGCTCTCCTCGCGCTCCTCCGGCAAGCATCGCAACCTCCACCAGGCCGGGTCCGAGCAGCTTGGCTCGGCCTTCCTCGTCGAATGCCACCCAGGCCGGACCGATGGCGCCGTGCGTCCGCCCCGCTTGATGAAGGACCCGGAGCGCGGCCCCGACACTGGATGCCACCCGCGCCGCCTCGGCAACCGGGAGCGTGCCGTCGCGCAGCCGCTCGGCGAGCCGCCCGCCCGTCGGGTGCTCGGTGACCAGGTACGGCGGATCGTCGCCGCAGTCGTAGATCTGCACCAGACGCCGGTCGACGAGCTGGGCGTCCCGTGCGGCGATGCGCAGAAGCGCCTCGCGGGTCCCGGCATCGCCGGCAACATCGGGACCCAGCATGTGAACGAGCACCGGCCGGTTCAGGACGGTGTCGCGCGCCTCCCAAACCGGCCCGGCCGGCGCCGGCCACGCCAGACGTTCCACGCGGTAACGCCCCGCGATCACGGTGCCGGTTCGCACGACGTCTTTCATTTGGATAAACGCACCCTCCCAGCGCGGCGGGTAATGTCGAGAGACGGTCAGACGGAAAATGCTCGCGCGCTCGAACGCACCCTGACGAACCTCCTGAGTGGTCCGATTCGGTGAATGAAGAGGGTCTTGGCCTCCCTGGCTACGGTGACATTGACCCGCTCCTGGCCGCCTGCTCCTGCGTCGTCCGCAGAGAACCCGACGAGAACGGATCCCTCTCGGCGGACGATCTTCTCGGCTTCCGCACGTGCCGCCCGAACGTCGCGCGAATGCGCGAAAACGCCGACTGCCTCCTGGGCGGCGGTTCGGGAGGCGTTGTCCGCGCCGACGTTGGCGATCACGATTGCCGCGCCCTCAAAGAGCAGCACGCCGGCGACGGCCAGCCCGACGAATACCCGAAGGAACCATCCGATGAGGATGCCGCCGCGCTCGCCGCTCACACCCTCGATCCTCGCACGAAACGCGCGAGTACGGTGCGAACCAGGGGGCGCGACTCCTCCATGCGCAGCAGCACGGCAAGTCCGGCATAGACGGCGATCCCGGACGCCACACCCGCCGCAACCTCCAGCATCTGCCCGGAGAGCGCGGTCGTATCGACGGCATCGGCCACTGCGCGCGAAGCGGCCCAGGCCACCGCTCCGGTCGCGGCGGACGCACCGAGAATCTTGGCGTGGCTTACGGCCACCCGGCGCCCGTCGATGCCGCCCAGCTTGCGCCGGAGAATCGCACCACCGATCACCGCGGCCAGGAGGTACGACGCGGCGTGCCCCAGGGCGAGACCCGGGACGCCCAGCGCGGCAAACAGCGGGAAGTTGACCACGATGTTGAACGCGGTCGACCAGAAGTTGATCAGCCAGGGCGTCCTCGTATCCTGCCGGGCATAGAGCGCTCGCGTTTGCTGTTGAAACACGGCGAAGCCACCGAGTCCGAGCGCCATGAACGCGAGCGTGTCGGCTAAGAGTTCCGTGGATCCCCGCGAGAACACCCCATGCTCGAGAAGGAGCCTGACGATGGGCGTGGCGAGGGCGACGAACCCGGCCGCGGCCGGCAGCACGACGAAGGAGGTCATGCGCGTGCCGGTGGAGAGGTCCCGGATGAAGCTCGTCCTGTCGCCCCGTACGTGATGCGCCGAGAGCGCCGGGATCAGGGCTGTGAAGACGCTAACCGCAAAGATGCCGTACGGCAGCTGATACAGCGCGTAGGCGCCTAGAAACGCCGTCACCCCGCCGTTCACTCGGTTCGCCAGGGCGAAAACCATCCAGAGCCCGACCTGATTGATCGCGACGAAGGCAAGCGAGTACTTGGCGAGATGCCCGACGCGGCGGACGGCGGGATGTCGCCACTCCCACGCACGGAAGCTGTACCGGCCGGGCAGTTGACGAATGTACGGCCACAAGATGAGCGTCATCACGACGACCCCCAGCGTCGTCCCCCCTCCCAACAAGAGCTTGTCGGCCGTCGTCAGATCGGTGAGCTGGAGGATCCCTTCCGGGTTCTTGATCCGGAAGGCAACAAACGTGGCCGCGACGATCACGTTGTTCAAGACCGGAGCAAACATCGGCGGCGCGAAACGCCGGTGTGCCGTGAGGAGGCCCGTCAGCACGGCGCCTGCGGCGTAGAAGATCATTTGGGGCATCAACAGCCGCAGCAGAAACGCACCGATTTCGTTCTGCTGGGAGCGCAAAGGCTCGGGCGCGCGGAAGGTGTACATCCGGATAAGCCAGGGAGCGGCGAGCACCGTCACGACGACCAGTGCCGCGGCCGCCACCACCGCAAGATTGAGAATCGTTGAGGCCAGCCGCCAGGACTCGTCACGGTCCCGCGTGGTGAGATACTCGACGAAGACCGGAACGAAAACGGTTGCGAGAATCTCTCCCAGGATCAGTTGGTACACGACGTTGGGTAGGTTGTTTGCCAGGTTGTACGTGTCGGGGACCTTCGATTCGACCCCTCCGATTGCCCAGGCCATCACCGAAAGCCGCACGAAGCCGGTCGCCCGGGACAGCGTGGTGCCGACGCTCATCACTGCGGTCGCCCTCGTTAGCGAGATTCCGGCGTGCAGGTCCGGGGCCTCCGGGGCGGCAGGCTCGGGCGCGGCCGGGCGATCCGCTTCGCTCACACCGGGGCCCGGTTCCGCGAGCGGCTACGCAGCGCCCTGCGCATCCACGTGAGGAAGAGCGCAATCGCTCCGCCGAGGGTGATGATGAGCGTCACCGCACTAACGCGAGTCGAGCGCACGACCAGCTCGCTCTGCCCGACGGGGGCGCCGTCGAGGGTCTCCAATCGCACGACGACGGGGAAGGATCCGCTGACCCGTGTCTCTGCTTGGAACGTCATGGTGAAGACCCGCTGGGCCACCGTCACGTTGCGGCTCGCGCCTCTCGGGAAGCGCATTTTCGTCGAATCGAGCGTGACCCGCACGCGCACCGGTTGACCGGTGCCGTTGACGAGCGTGACCGGAATCTGAGCGATTCGCGATGTCAGGGTCACCCGGCGCTCCGGCACCCTGATCAAGTCCAGTGTGCGCTCGGCGCGCCCCCGTGCAGCACGTGCGAGGATCGAACCCCGAGAGGGATCGGCGATCCAGTCCGCGGACTGGGCCGCCAGGATGAGACGCTCCAGAAGCTCGACCGGCCTCTCGGGCTCGAGCACCCGTACGAGTGTGTCCACGGCCCGACGAGCCGCGCGAGCAGCAGACAGCGCCGGCCGGTCGGGGTCCGTGGAGCTGTCGAGAGCGAGTACCTTGTCGGTTGGGGGGAGCGCGGATGCGGCTTGGGTGGCGGTGAGAAGGCGGACCCATGGAGCGCCTGCCAGCGCGTCGAGAAGCGCGCCTGCTGCAGCCGAGTCGGGCGACGTCGGGGTGCCGACAACGAGCAATCGCTCGGAGGCAAGCGCCGGGAGCTCGAAGAACGAAGCGGCGGTCTCTGCCACCACGCCCTGCGCGGCCAGGACCGGATCGCGCCTGCTGCTCAATCGGTCGCGAATGGCGGGATCGACGACCAGGCCCGTCAGTCGAACCTGATTTCCGCCGGCTAGTGCTTGGGGGCGATCGAATCCGAAGTTCGTCAGGCTTTGGGGGAGGGACTCGGGCGCGATGGCCACCACCCGGGCACCAGTCGCGGCGATCGCGCCGGCCGAGCGCTTGTCGAGACGGAAATCCGGGGGCACGAACAGTCCCGGCGTGGCCGGGCGCCCGAGCAACCGCCGGATGCGCTCATCTTCGGAAGAGAGTTGCAGGCTCAGCTCGCTCTGCATCCGGTTCGACAGCAACCCGATGATGTCGGCGCGGGAATAGGTCGAAGAAGCCAGGTCGATTGCCGGCGACCCCACCGCGCGGCGGAGGGCGGCGAGCGCCCGACGCGCTCCCACCGCGGTCGGGTCGCCGGGATGCACGGCGCGCCTGCCGCCGGCCGGGTAGCCGTCCCCGGCGTCGTCGAGCTGGTCGAGCGTCAGTCCGGTCGGCGCGATCGTGACCGGAGCGCTGGGGCGGGAAGCAAGTGCCTCGATCACCGCCCGGAGACCTGCTCCCGGCGCCAGGTGGCGCTCGATCGTTCCGGATGGGTAGACGCCGCGGGCATCGAATGCGGCCGGCAGATGAACCGGGTAGATCCACGCGACGTTCAGCCGGCTTGACGGCGGCGTGAAGAAGAACGGCACAGCCGTTGTCGCGTGGGCCAGGTCCCGGCCACCGGATATAAGGCGCACCGACACGGGATACACACCATCGCGGCCCTGGGCGCGAAACGTCCCGGCAAGGGTACCGAGATCCCGGGTCAGGGTTCGGACCCGGCGCTCCCCGGAGACGAGCGGTTCGACTTGGTCTGTCGTTACAACGAGAACATCACCCCCGGGGTTGCCGTCGAGGGCCGCACGAAGCTCCGATCGCGAGAAAACCCGGTTGTGCACGGAGATTCTGATCGTGAGATCCTCGAGCGGGATGGATCCGGGGTTCGTGAGCGCGAACGTCACGCTCAGCAGGCGATCCTGACCGACGAAGGGGGAAACCCCCAGGAGCGTGAACCCGGGGTCCCGGTCTTGGGCAAGTCCGGATCCGGGAAGTGTCCCCAGGAGGAGTCCGAGCGCGAGGAGAGCGGCGCGTACGATCCGCACGGCAGCGCGATGCTAGCATCCCGGACGGAAGGGGGAAGCCAATGGCCGCGGACGTGCTCGTCGGCGTTGCGATCGGCGTTGTGGCCGGGGTGCTGGCGGGGATGTTCGGTATCGGAGGAGGAATCCTCATCGTTCCCGCGCTCGTGCTCCTTGGGCTGACCCAGCATGAGGCGAGCGGGACCTCGCTCGCGGCTCTTGTGGTTCCCGTCGGGATTCTCGGCGTCTTCGAGTACGCCCGGCGTTCGCAGGTGCGATTCGTCTATGCCATCGGCCTGGCGATAGGGCTCACGCTGGGGGCCTGGCTGGGGGCTCGCTTTGCCGGCCGCTTGTCGAACACAGACCTTCAGCGCGCTTTCGGCGTCATCCTCGCAGCCGCCTCCGTGCGCTTTCTCTTCTTCGCGCGCTGACCTCCTGGGCGGCGCCCCACAGACCGGCGCCGTCTTCAAGGGTGTCGAGCCGGGGGTTCCCTGCGGGTTACTTCGAGCCGCCCTTTCGCCCGATCCGCTGGTAGAACTCGACCCCGTAGCGCCGCTTGGTGGACTCGCCGCCCTTCTTCCCACCGAGCCGCCCGATCTTCCCAAAGAACTCGTCGCCGTGGCGCTGCTTCGTGGCGAGTCCGCCCTTGCGTCCCGCTTCCGCTCTGGTCATCTTGCGCTTTTCTGCAGTGTCCTCCGCGAACACGGGCATACCTCCTCTACCTCCGGTCCGGTTCGACCCATTCTTTCCCTACCCGAGGTCTTGGGCCCATAAACGCTCGGTCCGGTGGGCGTCCCTGAGGCCGGGGGTGCCCGGGGGTATCAAGATCGATCTCAGCAGGGCCGATTGAAGGAGAGATACCTCACGAGCGGGAGCCCATGGCCCAGATAGAGATCGACGACCTGCTGAGAATGACGGCCGAGCGCAAGGCCTCCGACCTCCACCTCCGGGCCGGAGGTCCCCCGTACGTGCGGGTGGACGGCGAGCTGTACCAGCTCGACGGCATTTCCTTGACGCCGGCCGACGCCGAGCGCCTTGCGTTCAGTCTCATGACGGAACAGCAGGCGCGGGAGTTCAACCGGACCAACGAGCTTGATTTCGCCTACACCGTCCCCGGGCTGGCCCGCTTCCGAGTCAACGTCTTCCGCCAGCGGGGCAGCCTCGGCGTGGCCGTGCGACGCGTGCTGCCCGGCGGGTCGTCGTTTGATGCTCTCGGCCTCCCTCAGGTCGTGCGGAAACTGGCCGACGAGCAGCGAGGGCTAGTGCTCGTCACCGGAATGACGGGCTCGGGAAAGACGACCACGACGGCGTCGATGATCCACCACATCAACATGACCCGCCGTTGTCACATTGTGACGATCGAGGATCCGATCGAGGTTCTTCACGACGACCGGATGGCGATCGTCGATCAGCGGGAAGTAGGGATCGATACCGCCGACTTCTCGGTGGCGCTCCGTCACGTTGCCCGGCAAGACCCGGACGTGATCTTCATCGGCGAGATGCGCGATATCGAGACGGTAAAGGCGGCGCTGCAGGCGGCCGAGACCGGCCACCTTGTCGTCTCCACGCTGCACACCTTGAATGCGACCGAGACGGTCAACCGCATCATCGACTTCTATCCGCCGCACCAGCAGATGCAAGCGCGCCTCTCGCTTGCGGGAACCCTGAAGGGGACGGTCTCGCAGCGGTTGCTCCCCCGAACCGACGGCAAGGGCCGGATCCCGGCCGTCGAAGTCTTGATCATGACCGGGCGCGTCTACGACATGATCATCAACCCCGAGAACACCCACCTGATCGAGGACGTCATTGCCGAGGGAGATTTCTACGGGATGCAGACCTTCGATCAGCACCTGCTGGGGCTCTATCGTGAGGGCCTTGTGACGATCGAGAATGCGGTTGCCGCCGCGAGTTCTCCGCACGACTTCACGCTGGCGGTTCGTCAGGCCGGTCTGGCCTAGTTCGCCACAACCTCGCGGCAGCGCGGCGCCGGCCCCACGTTCAATCGCCGAATCATCGGTCCGGCGAAGGTATCCTGAGCACGCCATGTCCTTGCCACCTGAGGTGACCGCTCGAATCCGCGAGCTGATAAAGGTCCCTGCGGTCGCCGAGGACCTGGCGAAGCGCTTCGCAGCCGCCGGCCACGACTTGTATCTCGTCGGCGGGTCCGTGCGCGACGCGCTTCTGGAACGCCGTAACGAGCCGGATCTCGACTTTGCGACCGACGCACGCCCGGAGCGCGTGCTCGAGATCGTCAAGCGCTGGGCCGAGGGCACCTGGATCACCGGCATCAAGTTCGGGACGGTAGGAGCGAACAAGCAGGGAAGGCGATTGGAGATCACGACCTTCCGCGAGGAGCACTATCCGGAGGATTCCCGTCAGCCGCAGGTGCGTCACGTCGCAACGATCGAGGACGATCTGGCTCGCCGCGATTTTACGATCAATGCGATGGCCTACCGGCTTTCGGATCGTAGGTTCGTCGACCCGCACGGCGGTCTCGGTGACCTGGCGTCGAAACGGCTTCGAACGCCTCTGTCGCCGGAAGTGTCGTTCTCCGACGACCCACTCCGGATGCTGCGGGCGGCTCGATTCGCCGCCACGCTCGACCTCGCGCCCGACGAGGCGCTGACGGATGCGATGCGCGCCCAGCGCCACCGGCTGAGGATCGTCTCGGCCGAGCGAATTCGGGACGAGCTGGAGAAGCTTCTGGATGCCGCGCAACCCTCTACGGGCTTGGATCTGGCAACTGAGACGGGTCTGTGCGACCTGTTCTTGCCCGAGTTACCGGCGCTCCGGCTCGAGCAGGATCCGATTCACAGGCACAAGGATGTTTACCGGCACACGCTCGCCGTGGTGGACAAGATCGCAGCCTCGGATCCCGGCCCGGAGCCGGATACCGAGCTCCGCCTCGCCGGACTCTTGCACGACGTCGGCAAGCCGGCGACCCGTCGCTACGGACCCGAGGGCGTGTCGTTCCACCATCACGAGGTCGTCGGTGCGGAGATGGCCGAACGACGCATGCGCGCGCTTCGCTTCTCGACGGAGCAAATCCAGGACGTCACGCAACTGATCGCGATGCACCTGCGCTTTCACACGTTTCGACTCGGATGGAGTGATTCGGCAGTGCGGCGTTACGTCCGCGACTCCGGTCCTCTCCTCGACCGGTTGAACCGGCTCGTCCGCGCAGACTGCACGACGCGCAATCCCTTCAAGGCTCGCCAGCTTGGGCTCGCCATCGACGAGCTCGAGGAGCGTATCGCCAGGCTTGCCGCCGATGAGGATCTCAAGAGCATCCGGCCTCCGCTTAACGGTCACGATGTCATGCAGCATCTGCGAGTGCCTCCGGGAGCAATTGTCGGCGAGGCGCTCGACTTCCTCCTCGAGGTCCGGCTGGACCGCGGCGAGTACGGCCGGGAAGAAGCCATGCGCTTGCTCGACGAATGGTGGCACCAACGCAACGAGGGGCCGTGACGGCCCCTCGTCCGCGCCGCGCGTCTATTTCTTGCTTGCGGTGAAGACCTCGCCGATCTCGTCGATGAGATCGAGAAGCTTCTGGCCGTCTTTCGGGTCGAGGGACTTCTTGCACTGACCCGCCTGCTTCGTCGCCGACCAGAACAGCTCGTGGAGGTTCGGAAACTTGTCGAGGTGCTCGGGCTTGAAATAGTCGGTCCAGAGCACCCACAGGTGGTGCTTGACCAGCTCCGAACGCTCCTCCTTGACCTGGATTGCGCGGGTTCGGAACTGCTCGTCGTCGTTCTGCTCGTACTTCTCCATGGTCGCCTTGACCGACTCCGCCTCGATTCGGGCTTGAGCCGGGTCGTACACTCCACAAGGCAGGTCACAGTGCGCATGGACGACGCGCGACGGAGCGAACCACTGCGAGAGTGTCACCGAGGGCCTCCTTCAATGCCGGTGTCCGGACCATCACGTATACCATCCGGGATCGATGAAGGGCATTCGAGCTCTCGCTTTGCTCGCCGCCGCCGGGCTGGCGACGGCCTGGAAACGGGCCCGGCTCTTCCCCGTCCGGGTGCAAGGGCCGAGCATGGAACCCACGCTGCACGCCGGAGACCTCGCGGCAGTGTCTCCACGTATACCGGCATACGTCGGCTCGGTGGTCGTCGTGCGATCGGGCGGCAGGGAGATTATCAAGCGGGTGGGAGCCATCTCGCCGGGCGGGATCGAGCTGGCGGGCGACAACCGGAGGGCAAGCACCGATCTCGTCGTACCGACCGACGATGTCGCGGGGGTCGTCGTGGCACGCTACTGGCCGCGCCCCGCGATGCTGCTCTAGCCGGGCTGGCGGATCACGCCTCGGCGACGCTCTCGGACTCCAGGAAGCGCGCCGCGATATCCCTTGCGGCGTCCAGCAGGCGCTGGGTCTGCGAGAGATCGTTGTAGCGGATGTTGCTCGAGTCTACGGCCGGAAGAACGACGATCTCCGCGACGTCGTTGTATCGCGTAAGGTCGAGATCGAGCCGCACTGCGCGCGAATGGGTGAACGCCTGAACGAGTACGTCAAGCGGCCGGCGGATCGGCTGCGGCTGGTTTTTCCGAAGCCCGCACGTCAGCAGGTAGATCTTCCGCGCCCCGAGATCGACTGCGCGTGAGATCGGGGCGTTGTTCACGACCCCGCCGTCAACGTACAGCTCGTCGTCCACTTGTATCGGTGGAAAGATTCCGGGAAGCGCCGTCGAGGCGAGGACCGCTCGCATGAGCGGGCCCTCGGTGAACCAATGCTCAGCGCCGGTGCGCAAGTTCGTGGCAGAGATGTGCAGCGGTACCACCGTCTCTTCGAACGTGCGGACGGGCAGACGCTCGATCAGCCGCCGGAGGCCTTCGTTGGGATAGATGTGGTCGCCTCGAGCCACGATATGCCACGCGCGAGAGAACCTGCTGCCGGGGAAGATGTCCTCGGTGCGCACGCCGACCCAGATCTCGGCGAGCTCGTCGGCGGAGGCCGCAGTCGGCGTGCAGGCGAGGAACGCGGCGTTGAGGGAGCCGACCGAAGTTCCTACGAGCACGTCGGGGATGATCCCGGCGTTCGTGAGTGCCTGGAGCTGACCTGCCTGAATTGCCCCGAGCACGCCGCCGCCGGAGAGCACGAAGGCAGTGCGCGGGGGCAGGTGGGCAACCCCAGAGGCAGCGTAACCGCGCCGTCTGAGCTTCCGCACGTATCCACCTAGACCCACGGTCGCTCCTCGTTGAGGATCTCGGAGTTCATCCCCCCCAGCAGGATAGCCACCGAATGGGTCATCCTCGGCTAGCCCGTTCGGGCCCGTCTCCCGGTAGACCCAGCAGTGCCTGTGCGACCAGGGGAACCGGCATGGACCCCTCGTTGAGCACCCGGTCGTGAAACTCCGTTAAAGAGAATTTCGGCCCCTCCCGCCGCTTGACCTCCCGGCGAAGCCGGAGGATTTCCTCCTTACCGATCGCGTAGGACATCTGATAGCCGGGGGTAAAGGCGTACCGGCGGACCTCTGCCTCGGCGTTCGGGCGCTCCACGTCGGCCTCGCGGACGAGCATGTCCACCGCCTCCTCGACGGTCATCGTCCCCTGATGCAGGCGCATGTCGATCACAACCCGGCACGCGCGCCACAGCTCGTCTTTTAACTGGCATAGGCGCGACTGCGGAGAGAGCAGCCCCTGCTCGTGGCCGAGCTCTTCGCAGTAGAACGCCCAGCCTTCGATGAGCAGCGGGGAGTCGCCCAGCCGCCGGACGCGCGACGGATGCCGGTTGGCCCGCGTGAGCTGGAGATGGTGGCCGGGATAGCCCTCATGCAGTGCCACGACGGGGATCGCCGCGCGGGCATGGTCTTTGAGTGCCTCGAGGTTCCCGTCTGGCGGGGTGACCCAGAAGATGCCGCGCTGATCCTCCTCGAACGCGCCCGGCACCGTATAGGCGGCGAAGGGCATGGTGTGGCGCCAGAACAGCGGTGTCGCCATGACGTCGAGCGGCGCGTCGGACGCCGGCGTCGCCAGGCGCCGATCCCGGACGACCTGTTCCGTCCAGCGCATCGCCTCGGCATACGCGTCCACGAGGGCGTCGGGCGACGGAACGTCCTTCTTCGTTTCGGCAACTGCCGAGCGCCAGTCGGGAAAGCCGAGCGACCCGGCGACGGCCGAGATCTCTTCGCCGATACGCCGAAGCATGTCCTCTCCGCGAAGTGCGATCTCGTCGGGTGCGTCGGGCAACAGGTGATGGGCGGCGACGATCCTCGAGAGCAACTCCGCACCGACGGCCGTCGGTGCGGTGCTCCGCGCCAGGTAATCGTCCCGAAGCCATGCGGCGTGCTCGCGTAGCGCCTCGGCCGCGGGCCCGGCGGCCTCGCGAACGGCGCGGCCTGCTGCGCCGAGCGGTTCCACCCATGCCGGTATCTCGTCCTCGATCAACCCCACGCCGCCTTCTGCCGATTGAATTGCCGTCTCCGTGAGCACGCGCGGGGTGTCGGTCAGCGTGGCACGTGATCGCGCCAGGTAGGCCGGGAGCTCTCCGAGCCGCCCGGCAAGTGATGCGGCGCGCTCGTGCGCCGGAGCGAACTCCCGCTGCATCAGGAAAAAAAGTCCGGTGAGCGCGAGATCGACCGCCTGATCCGGGTTCCGCTGCCACCATCGGGTGTCCTCGGCCTCGAGCAGCTCGGAATCCAGGAGATGAAGGAGGAAGCGACGGTCGATGCGGTCCGCCTGGGATGCGGGGGCCGTATCCTCTACCCCTCGCCGCAACGCCCGGAGCGCCGATGCGTATGCGGCTACGGACTCGTCGGTGTAGGTCCCGAGATCGCCGTCGCGGTCGTGCAAACCGAGCAACGTACCGGCGACGGGATGCGTCGAGGCAAGAAGCTCGATGAACCGGTGCCCGATTGACTCCAAAAGCTCGTGGGTAGTCATGTGCCGGAATCCTCTCTCGCTGTTCCGATCGGAGTGGCCCGCTCGATCTCCCACAGCGAAGCGTTCTCATTATAGGAAAGTCGAACGCGCTGGCCGGCCGCTCGGACGACGAATACGCGGCGCCGCACTCCATCGCGTTCCTCCAAGGCCCGCCACACGACGTCCTCGATCGGTATCTCGCGATCGCCCAGGAGGATGGCTCGCGGAGCCTCGTCGGCGCGCGACCCGGAATATGAGCGCACATTCACGAGCTCCCCTGCGGAGAAGGGGGACGCAATCGTTTCCTTTCGGGTAGCGGCAGGCTTGCGGTGTCCCCAGCGTCGCTCGAGCTTCCATTCCCACACCGCGAATCCTCCTGCGCAGAGCAGGAACGCAAGCGCGATAGCCCCCACTGCCGCTCGTGTACCGGCGCCCAACCCGTATGCTGCCGCGATGATCGCGATCCCGACTACCCGGGCGATATTGAACAGCACGTCGTAGACTGCGAAGGCTCGTCCCCGGACGTCATCGGCCATCTCCTGCTGGACGATCGTATCCACGGGGATCTTGGCGAACGCATAGGCGACGCCGACGACACCGGCTCCGGCGACGAGAGTGACCCGGTTGAGGCTTACCACGCCGAGCGAAGCGCCGGCTGCGGCGATGAGAAGAGCCGCGGGAATCAGGATGTCGTGGCGCAGCCGTCGCCCCACAACGGGGACCAGGATGACTCCTGCGCCGATTCCGATCGCGAGGACGGCGAGCAGACCGAAAGCGGACCCCTCGTCGAGCCGAAGCTCGGCGATAAAGTAGTGAACGATCACGCCAATCATCGCCCCGACCAGCACCTGCAAGATCCCCACGGCCGTCAGACCGAAAACGACCCTGTGGTCGGCGCGAACACGGCGCAGGCCCTCCACCATCTCGTCGGTAACTTCCCGAAGCTCATCGCGCACGGGGGCACGTCGTGGCGTGAACCCGCGATGAACCGGCACGAGCCGTGCGACCATTGCGCTGATGGCGAATGCGACCGCGGCGAGAAGCGAGGTCCGAATTCCCCCGATTACTGCCGAGACGGCGGAGCCGATGGCCTGGCCGGAGACGTTGGCAACTGCGCCGCCGGTGGTGGCGGCCGAGTTGGCTACGAGAAGGTCATCCTCCGGGACAAGTTGCGGCAATGCTGCCGACATCGTCGCCAGGAAGAAGCGATTCGCGGAAAGCACGACCAGAACCACGGCGTAAAACGGGATGCTTCCGGTTCCGGCGACGGCGGCGGCCGCGGGAAGAAGCGCTGCGACCGCCGCGCGCAACAGCGGCACTCTGGTGAGGATCTTTCGGCGCTCCCACCGATCGATGAAGACGCCGACGAAAGGGCCGATCACGCTGAAGGGCACCAGGGTCACTGCGCTGATGACCAGCAGATCGACGACGGGGTTGGGACTCGCACGCTCGAAGAGCAGCACGGCGGCCGCCGAGAATTGGAATAGGCCGTCCCCGAACTGGGAGACGAGTCGTGCGGAAAAAAACCGTCGGAAGCCCGCACCGGCGAAGATCTCGCGGAGGCGCTCCAGCGTGCCGACGGCGTCCTGAGTGCCGCTCGACACGGTGGTCAACCCTCCTGGTGGAGGATCCTGCCGGCCGCACCCACCGGCACCATCTCGGCGATTAGCGGAGGTCGGACGGAGCCAGCAGCGGTTCGCGCGTGCCGTTGGACGGTGCGAGTCCGTTGGGATGAGCGCCGTTTCCGGAGACCGGCGTGCCGACGATGAACTCCTCGACCAGCTTTCTTGCAACCTCGTCCGGGTACTGGGCGGGCGGGGACTTCATGAAGTACGAACTCGGCCCGACGAGCGGACCGCCGATCCCCCGGTCGAGGGCGACCTTCGCGCACCTCACGGCGTCCACGACGATCCCCGCGGAGTTCGGCGAGTCCCACACCTCGAGCTTGAGGTCCACCGTCAGTGGGACGTTTCCGAACTCTCGTCCCTCGAGCCGGATGTGCGCCCATTTGCGATCGCTCAACCAAGGAACGTGGTCGGACGGCCCGATGTGCACGTCGTCCTTACCGAGGCTCCGGCGCATGTTCGATGTGACGGCTTGCGTCTTGGAGATCTTCTTCGACTGGAGGCGCTCGCGCTCCAGCATGTTCATGAAGTCCATGTTGCCGCCGAAGTTCAGCTGGTACGTGTGGTCGAGATGCACGCCCCGGTCTTCAAAAAGCTTCGCGAGCACGCGATGCACGATCGTCGATCCCAGTTGACTCTTGATGTCGTCGCCGATGATCGGCAGGCCGGCGGTGCGGAATCGTGTCGCCCATTCCTCGCGCGATGCGATGAAGACGGGGATGCAGTTTACGAACGCAACGCCGGCTTCCAGGGCTGCCTCGGCGTAGAAGCGCGTCGCCATCTCGCTGCCGACGGGAAGGTACGAGACCAGGACGTCGGTGCCGGACTCGCGCAGCGCCGCGGCGACGTCGACCGGGTCCGACGGTGCTTCCTCCACCATCTCGCGGTAGAACTGACCGAGCCCGTCGAGAGTGTGTCCGCGAAGAACCTCGATGCCGACCGGCGGGACATCGGCGAATTGGATCGTGTTGTTCGGTGGCGCAACGATCGCCTCGGCGAGATCCCGGCCGACCTTCTTGGCGTCCACATCGAAAGCGGCGACGAACTCGATGTCGCCGACATGGTAACGGCCGAGTGAAACGTGCATGAGACCCGGAACATCGTCATCGGGCTGCGCCCCGGCGTAAAAATGCACGCCTTGCACGAGCGACGAGGCGCAATTGCCGACACCGGCGATTGCGACCCGGACTTTCTTTGCCTCAATGCTCATCTACGTCCTCCTAATCGGTCCCGCGCTCAACCCATACCTTCGACGGGGCGTGCGGGCTGGGGCGGCGGGGTGCCGTTTCCGCTGGTTCCGTTCCGCTCGGCCTCGAGCATGCCGTCGAGCCAGCGAATGTCGTGCTCCGCTTCATCGACGCCGTACCGCATCAACTCGAGCGAGTAGGCGTCCATCTTGTCGCGCAGCCGCTTCAGGCTCGCCGCCATCTTCGTGAGACGGTCCTGCAAGTAGCCGCGCCGTCGTTCCAACAGTCTCCGTCGAGACTCCGGCCGCATGTAGCGGCTGAAAGCAAGGCGAAGCATGAACGCATCGCGGTCGCTCACCTCTGGGGAGGCGGCCTCGAGCTGGTCGGTAAAGAGCTGCTCACCCTTCGCTGTGATGCGGTAGACATTCTTGCGGCGCGGGGTTTCCCCGGCCGGGGTTTCGAATTCCACGGCCTGGTCTCGAGCCAGACGCTTGAGAGTCGGATACAGCGACCCGTAGGAGAAGCGCCAGAAGTGCCCCAACTGCTCGTCGAGGTTTTTCTTGAGCTCGTAGCCGTGCATGGTCTTCTCCTTGAGAAGCCCCAACACTGCAAGCTCGAGCATTTGCGCTATCCTCCAGATCGCCACGATCGGGCCGCCACGATATCTCGGAACGATATATCGACGCGATATATCGACGCGATATATCGAGTCGATATATTGTCGGGGCTGCACCCTCGCCTGTCAAACACCACGGTCGGTGACCGAATTGCGTCCCTTGGGGTGCTTGCAGCCGGGCGTACAATGCGTTCCACCATGGCAGCAGCGATCGACTACCGGATGGCGAAGCGAGCCATCCTGCGCCAGCTCCGCTACGGGCTTCTGTCCAGGCTAGATGTGTGCGACGCGCACCCCGAGCTTCTGCGCGCCGCCCGCCACATCGGGGTCGAGACCTCGGACGTGTGCCCGGTTTGTGAGAGGGAGTCTCTCCGCCTCGTCGTCTACACCTACGGCAAGGCACTGAAGCGAGGCAGCGGCCGCGTGCGCCGTCTCCAAGATCTTCACGAGTTGCGCCGCGAGGTCGACGAGTTCATCTGCTACGTGGTCGAGGTGTGCACCCGGTGCCAGTGGAACCATCTGGTGCGGTCCTACCTCACCGGACGCCGGCACGCCGTCTAGTACCGCTTTGTCCGGGCTTACCGCCCCCTCCTCCGCTTGGATGTCGGTTGTCCTGGGTAGCCTCGTCGCAGGAGGGAGTTTCAATCGTGAAGACACGACCACGGGCTCGGGCCTCACGCACCCCAATGAAGGGCCGCCGCGGACGCTCGCGCTTCGGTCTCGACGCGGCTCGGGTGAAGCGGTGGCTGATCTTCGCCGTCCCAGGGTCGCTCGTGCTTGTGTTGTTGCTGCTCGGCCTGGCGTACGCACTTGCCCGCGTGCCGGAGACGTCCGACTTCGCGACGAGCCAATCGACGATCATCACCGACCGCTACAACCAGCCTTTCGCGCGGTTTCACGCTGAAGTCGATCGCTCGGACGTTCCGTTTGAGGAGATGCCGAAGTACCTGCGGGACGCGGTCATCGTTGTGGAAGACCGAACGTTCTACCGGCATGGCGGGGTCTCGGTCTCGTCCGTAATCCGAGCCGCATTCACGAACCTGGTTAACAGGGACGTGGTGCAAGGGGGGAGCACGATCACGCAGCAATACGTTAAGAACGCCTATGTCGGCCGGGAACGCACGTACTGGCGCAAGATCAAAGAGGTCATCGTTGCCATGAAGCTGGAGCGCTCGGCGTCGAAAGACGAGATCTTCGAGCAGTATCTGAACACTGTGTATTTCGGCGGGGGAGCATACGGTGTCGAGGCCGCCGCCAGAACCCATTTCGGCCGACCGGCAAAGGCGTTGTCGCTGTCGCAAGCCGCATTTCTGGCCGGAGCGATTCACGCGCCACAGCGATACGCCGAGGATCCGGAACGCGCCCGGGAAAGACGCAACGCCGTGCTCGACACCATGGTCGACCTCGCCAAGATCTCGTCGAAGGATGCCGAGGCGGCGAAGGGGGAGACCCTGAGCTTCGTCCGGCGCCCACCCAACTTTGACACCTCGGTAGGGATCTATTTCGTCGAGGACGTGCGCAAGCAACTCATCGACGAGTTCGGGGAGAACAGGGTGTTTCGCGGAGGTCTTCGGGTGAGGACGACGCTCGATTTCAAGATGCAGCTGGCCGCCGAGGAGGCGGTGCGCAAGACACTCGATCGCCCCGACGACCCCGAGGCGGCCCTGGTCGCGGTCGAGCCGCAAACGGGGGCAGTGCGTGCGCTGGTCGGAGGTCGCGACTTCGCGCGCCAAAAGATGAACCTCGCGACTCAGGGCCGCGGCAGGCAACCGGGAAGTGCGTTCAAGCCGTTCATCCTCGCGGCGGCGCTCGATGAGGGGACGTCGATTAAATCGACTTTCCGGGCGCCGTTTTCCATCGTGCTGAAAACCGGGTTCGAGCCGTGGGACGTGTCGAACTACGACGAGCGCGACTACGGAACCCTCGATCTTCTCGACGCCACCGCTTTCAGCGTTAACACCGTCTACGCGCAGCTCATTCTCGAGGTCGGGCCACGCGCAGCTGCGCAGGCTGCCCAGCGCGCCGGGATCACCAGCCCGATGTCGGCAGTGCCCTCACTTGCCCTGGGGACGAAAGAGGTGAAGCCGATCGAGCTCGCCGGCGCGTACGCGACGTTCGCCAACCGCGGCCTGCATCTTGCGCCGCACCTGATCGAGCGCGTGGTCGCCCCCGACGGAGAGGTCCTCTTCGAGGCTGAGATCGAGCCGGTGCGGGCTTTCGAAGAGAGGGTTGCGAACACCGTCAACTACGCGCTGCGCAACGTGATCGAAAGGGGCACGGGTCGCAGTGCCGCGTTCGGCCGGCCGGCAGCCGGAAAGACGGGTACGACCGAGTTCCACGTCGACGCCTGGTTCGCGGGGTACACGCCCGAGCTTGCCGCCGCGGTGTGGATGGGGTACCCGCAGGGTGGGAAACGTATGGAGAACGTGCGCGGGGCCGCCGTGGTGGGAGGGTCGTTCCCCGCGCAGATCTGGCGCGCGTTCATGTCGGCGGTGCACAACGGAAAGCCGATCACCGATTTTGGCAAGCCGGATCTCGGCGGGGCGGTGGCATCATCGACGCCGTCGGTGGCGCCGTCACCGAGCCCGAGTGCGACCACTATTCCTCCCTCGTCGTTCTCGCCGGCACCCTCGCTCCCGCCGAAGAAGACGAAGCCGCCGTCGCCCGGACCCTCCCCCACGTCCTCGCAGAGTTCCTCGCCGACGCCGACGCCGACGCCGGCGCCGGCACCCGGTCCCACCTAGCGCGCGTCGGTTGATACCGCGGCTGCGGGGAAGAGACCGTGGCGGGTCGGTCAGTCCAGCGCGAAGATCAGCAGCCGGCCGGATCGACGTTTGCGCATGCCGTCCGGGAGCGGCCGGCCGGCGACGTTGTGCAAGCGCGTTCCCGGCACGAGATCAAGGTGCACGATCACCACGTCGACGCCGTAGGCGCGCAGGGCGCGCACGGAACGCTCGTCGGGGAAATCGCCGATCTGTGCGGCGAGTCGTTCGAGCCTCGGCGGAGAAAACCCCGAGTAACCGTTTGCCATCGCCGGGAAGGCCTGCGTCGTCCAGAGCATGTAGAGCCCCTGGCTCGGGTCCCCGACGTTCAGTGGTAGGTGAAGTTGCAGACGGCCGGAGACCGTCTCGATCCCCGGCGGCGGCTCGGGTACCGCTGCCGTTGGGATAGGCGCGCCGAGCCCTTCGATCGAGACCGCGAGCCCCAAGACGAGGAGCGAGTAACGGTGGTGGCCGGCGATCCGCTCGGCTCCGGCGGCCGCAAGGAGCCCAAGAGGTAGCGCCGCGAGTGCCATCAGCCGGCCCGGAGTCCGTGAGGAGTCGAAACCAGGCGCGAACTCGAGCAAGGCGCGGTAGGGATAGAAGCGCCCCGGACCCTCGACGTGCGCGCCCAAGGCGAGGGCTACGAGAGTGATCGATGCGGCGGCGAGTGCGAGCCTCCGTCGCTTGCCCCACGCTCCCCAGGTGGCGCCGACGAAGGCGAGAATCGGGACGACGAGGCCGGGGAATACGGCGTGCTCGGGCGGATAGCTCACCCGATCGCGAAACGGCCGGGTAACTCCGGCCCAGGTTCGCGACTGCTCGGTGGCGGCGAGAAGCCCGGCGACGGGCGGTGAGAAAAGTGACACGTCCCCGAGGCCGCGCCGGGACTCCGGATGGCGATCGGCTACGCGCAGATACGGCCGCGCCATCACGGCGGCGGCGAGGAGGAACACGGTGATCCCTGCGACGCTGGCGGTCAGGATGGCCGCCGGCGGACGTTCTCGCCTTTTGATCAGCATGACGGAGTACCCCAGCGCAACGGCTGCCAGTCCGTAGCTGAAGGGGACGCCGATCGTCCAGGAGATGGTCACCTGCCACGCCGCAACCAGCCAGCCGCTAATGATCGTTCCGGGACGGCGTCTCCGGTACCCGCGAACGAGGAGGAAGAACGCGAGCGCCGCCGGGCCGCTCCACAGGACGTGAAGGTGTCCGCCTTGGCTCAGGCGGAAGGGCGCATACGCAAACGCTATACCTGCGACGGCGGCCGCTCCCGGTCGGGCGCCGAGTTCGCGCGCAAGAAGATACGCGCCCAGCAATGCCACGACGTATGCGCCGATCCAAAGCAGCCCGTGGCGAATCAGCGCAGACCGCATTCCTCGCCCGCCGATGTTGAAGGGCGCCAGACCGAGAAGAGAGTCGGTGAATGCCAGCGTGTCGCGCTCGGGTCGAAAGATGTTTGCCTGGAAGGTCCGCGCTTCGGAGCGCAGGGCGTGGCCGCCCCAGGCGGTCTGCCACGTCGTGAGCACGGGGTCGCCGAGGTCGTACGGCACGTGTGTGGCAAGTCGTGCCGGAAGGGGCCACGACATCGCGAGTGCGAGGATCCAGGCCGCGACGACGACGACGACGACCTCCCGCCGGGTTACGCTTGTCTGGTCATCGTGTTCGGACGCGAGACTGTTCACGCGGGCGCCTCTGCTCGGCGGGCCCGGTGCAGCGTGAGGAGAACGAGCAGGAGAACACCGAACGCCAGGAACCGAGCGAAGATCGCCGCGCTGAACCAGGTGTGGCTGAGAAGACCGGCGAACTCCGGGGACCAGAAACGCGTCACGAGAACGAACACGTCGAGAGCCTGAAAGGCGATCCAGACGCCGACGGCTCGCCCCGTGGCCGGGAGGATCAGCGCCCACAGCGGGAGCAGCCACACACCGTACTGGGGCGACCAGACCTTGTTCACCATGAGAAACCAGGCCACGAGGATGAACATGGCGCTTGCCGTCGACCGGCGGATGCCGGGCGCCGCGTCGACATCGTCGGGGCTTCGAAGGCCAAGCCACTGCCACAGCCCCAGCAGCGCGAATCCGGCCACGAACAACAGTGCGGTGTTGCGGTTGAGCTCGAGCGTCGGGATGCCGATGTGCCACACGCGATCGATGTGGTGCCAGATCGAGTCCCAGTCGGCGCCGCGTTCGGCGTTCAATCTGAAGAACTCTCGCCAGCCACGCGGAGCCCCGACCGCGACCGGGAGGTTGACGGCGAGGATCGTGAGGCCGCTCACCACCGCCAGCATCGCCGCGGCGCGCTTCCGACCTTCTCGCAGACGTTGCAATGCCAAGAACGGTAAGGCGAACGCCGGATAAAGCTTGGCTGCGGCGCCGATGCCGAGAAGCAGGCCCGCCGTTCCGTCGCGGCCGGCTGAGAACGCCAGGAGCGCAAGACACATCGGAACCACGGCAAGCAGATCCCAGCTGATGCCGCCGAGTAACAACAGTGTGGGTGCGGCCGCAAAGTAGAGCGCGCGCCGCCATCCGACCAGACGTGCCAGCGCGGCCGCGCCGCCCACTATGAGCAGTCCGAACGCCACCTGGGTCAGCCAGAAATACGCGTTGACGTTTGCTTTGGGGGCGAGCTTGGCCATCGCGTACATCCATGCCCCGGTCAGCACGGGGTACTCCATGTAGCGGCCGTCCTCGCGAACGTCGAAGTACGGCACGACGCCCTCATGGAGTCCTTCGCTGTAGTACAGCGCGTACACGTCGGTGTAGCAGAGCCGTTCCAGCGACTCTTTGAGCTCGCCGCCGGCGCGCACGCACGGGATGCGAAAGATGAATCCCAGAACGACGAGCGCGGCAGCGGCGGCCACCGGGATCGTGACGGACCGAGCCCGGCGTGGGTCGTCCGGCTCCGGAGAGCGCATGACGGGAAGCGTATCCGAGAGCGCGCGCGATGCTCGGTCCCGGGGCCGTCGGATAGCATGGCCGGCGTGAGCGACGAGCGACCGCACCCGCGGCAGATCGTTCGGTACGCGTTTTACCGGGCGGACCCGGCGTGGCGCGGCCTGCCCGCGGACGACCGGGCAACCGCGCACAAGGAATTGGTGGAGCTCCTGCTCGACGGGCGCGACCGCTTTCCGATGCTCCGGACGTACTCCACTGTTGGGATGCGAGCCGATGCCGACATGCTGATCTGGATGGCGGCTGCCACCCTCGAGGAGGTGCAAGACTTCGAGACGGCGATGCGGGGCACGCAGATGGGACGGTATCTGTTGCCGACGCATTCGTATCTGGCGATGACCAAGCGTTCGCCGTACGAGGACCGGCTGGATCCGTCGCGCAGGCAGAGGCTTCAGGTCAAGCCGGGCCGCGCGAAGTATCTCTTCGTGTATCCGTTCGTGAAAACGCGGGCGTGGTACGCGCTGCCCTTCGCCGAGCGCCAGAAGATGATGGACGCCCACATCGAGGTCGGTCACAAGTACCCGACGGTGAAGCTCAACACGACGTACTCGTTCGGCCTCGACGATCAAGAGTTCGTCGTGGCATTCGAGACCGACCACCCCGACCATTTTCTCGATCTCGTGATGGAGCTACGCGAGGTGCGATCGTCGGAGTTCACTCTGCGGGACACCCCGATCTTCACCTGTATAGCGGGAGAGCCGGCAGCCGTGCTCGACGCGATCGGCTAATGCGTGGGGGTGGTCGCGGCGCGCAGTTCGGCGGTTGGGGCTGCGCGCAGGGTGAATCGGCAGTCGTACTCGCTCTCGAGGGAGAAGGAGTCGTTGGCCACCCCTTCGTCCACGTCCACGATCAACTCGGCGTCGCCGGCGTAGAGGTCGGCCAGCCACTTCGGCGACAAGATCGCCACGCCGTCGATCTCTCCGACGGAGACGGCGTCGGGCTCGGGGAGGTAATGGTCGTAGAGGTACGGCGCGGTGGAGTCGCAGCAGCCGGTGCCGAGGATCATGACGAGCTCGGTGCGCCCCTCGTCGCGCACCCGTCGCACGGTAGCCGCGGCGGTCCCGGTGGTCGTGATCTTCATCTTGCCCAGTGTAGCCCGGCGGGAACACATTGACGCAGAGAGGCCGCGGGATTCTGCTGCTTGCCGCGCTTCTGGGGGCGCTGGGGTCGGGGGCGACGACAGTGTTCCTCATAGGCTCACGCAATCGCGCGATCGATCGCCTGGACGTGCTCGCCTACGAAGCGAGGGTCACCGCCGAGGTGCGTGAGATGAACGTCGTCGCCGGATCGATGCTTAACCTGGCCGATCAGATGCAGCAGCGGCGTGCGGACCCAGCACTGTTTCTGTCCAAGATGCGAGAGTTCCAGGGAACCTTGGGCCTCGTCGCGGCTCGGCTGCGCGAGATACCGCTGCCTCCTGCCGTGGGGCGGGGCTCCCCGGCGTTCCCCCCGGCTGCTGCGGAATACGCGGAAGCCGCGGATCGATTCGCCGTTGGTGCTTCGTGCTACGTCGATGTTCCTCGAAAGGGCGGTGCGAAAATTTCATGCGCGGCCTTCAACGCCGCACGCGACCGCGCCGCGACGGCGCTGTCGCGGTATCGCGCCGCGGTGGAGGCGTTGCAAGCCGCCAGGGTGAGGCTGGATCTGGGACCGAGCCCAAATTTCGGAGATCCGCCCCGCTGACATCTCCTCGAAAGTGTGACCGTCGTGGACGATGGAGCGCGCCGAAGGCGTTCCTGCGGGTCTCAACCACAATTTCTTCAGTGGCCACCGGCTGTGGCTCATCGCGGGGATCCTCGGCATCCTCTCCGTGATCATCATCGTGATGATGGTGTGGAAGCCGGGCTCGGGCTGTGGACCGCTCTACCGCTGTTAGGGTCCGCGACCGCCGTTCCCTGAGAAAATAGTCAGTCCGGACCAGCGATGTTCCTGGCGCGCCCGGAGGATCTCATCGCGCGGGCGATGGCTCGCAACGCAGCGTCGGGTCCTTCGACGATGTCCGACCACGTCACGTGGATGACCAGCCAGCCCAGGGAGGTGAGCTCGTTCCGGCGCGCCAGGTCGCGGGTCCACCGAAGCCGTCCGCCGTGCCATCGAAATCCTTCGGCCTCGATCGCGATGCGCCGCTCCGGGTAGGCGAAGTCGACGACGGCGACGAGGCGGCCTCCATCCCTAATCCGATGCTGACGAATCGGATCGGGTAAGCCGACGCTTTGAAGCGCGCGCAGAACCCTGGTTTCTAACACGCTCTGGGGGACGGGGAGGCCGTCGGCGCGGGTTTCGACGAGCGAGCGAAGCAACGCCGCGCCGGCGCGCCCATTGCGCGGGGCCTGGCCCAGTTGCCACCTCATCCGCTTCAGGGATACCAGCCCCCTTCGTAGCGCATCGTCGAGAGCCTCTTCCACCGTGCGGGCATCGGCAGCAGCCGCGACGTCGAGCAGCGTTCGTGTCGGGGTCGTCACCGGTATCGCGTCCCGAGTCGTGACGTCACCGGGCGGCAGAGAGAGTGGCCGGTGGACGGTGCCGGGACGTTTTCGGTCGCGGCCGCGCGGCACGATCAGCTCGATCGGCCCCGCCGGGAAACCAGGGAACGCCCACAGGGCGGCGGCGGCACGGTGGGACGCGACGGCTCCCGGTCCCCAGGCAAGACACGCCGCGATTAGCGCCTGGCGCCACGTCTCCGAGGATCCGGCCAGCCGGTACACGCTCTTGTGCACCCGCTCCCAGCTACCGGTGGCAATGCGACGATGCATCATGCCGTCGCTCGCCCCCAGCTGCCGGGCCTGCATCCGGGAGAAAACCCCGTGTTGACCGGCCGCCAGCTTTGCTATCCGCCGGTCGGCGGATTCTCGTACGATCCTACGCTCGCCCGCGAACGCCACTTCGTACGAGTACCACGGCAGTCGTCCGGGAGCAGCCGCTTCGGGGACCGGATCGAGACGATCGCGATCACTTTCTCGAAGTGGGCCCGGCCCGATCGTCCGAACGGAGTGAAACCGACCGAGCCCCGCCGCTCCGAGCCCGAGCCGCGCCGATCACAGCCCGAGGATCTGGAACCAGAACTTCTGCTCCTTGCTCGGAAGCTGGTCTACCTGGATGTACTTCGTCTGCTGGTACTCGCGGATGCCCCAGAGGCCGAGTTCGCGGCCGACGCCAGACTGCTTGTAGCCGCCGAACGGTCCGAAGCCGGACACCAGGTGGTAATCGTTGATCCACACCGTGCCGGTCCTCATGCGCTTCGCCACGCCGATCGCTCGCGGGATGTCGCGTGACCACACGCCGCCGCCGAGCCCGTAGATCGAGTCGTTCGCCATGCGGATCGCGTCCTCGACGCCCTCGTAGCGGATGACCGACAGCACCGGCCCGAAGATCTCCTCCTGCGCAATTTTCATTCCGTTGTCTACTTCGCCGAAGATCGTCGGCTTGTAGTAGTAGCCGCCCTCGTGCCCGGCAACAGTGACGGCTTCGCCGCCGGTGACCAGCTTGGCGCCTTCCTCGAGCCCGGTCCGTACGTAGCGATCGATGGTCTCGAACTGCGTGCGGTGAACGATCGGCCCCAAGTCGCTGGAGAAGTCCATTGCCGGCCCGACGGTCAGGCCCTCGGAAAGCTCCACCATGCGGGCCACGACCTCGTCGTACAGCGACGCCGGTACGAAGCAGCGCGTCCCCGAGTGGCAGATCTGCCCCGAGTGCAGGAACGTCGCCCAGAGAGATCCCGGAATAGCGATGTCTAGGTCGGCATCCTCCAGGATGATGTTTGCGCTCTTGCCGCCGAGCTCGAGCGTGACTTTTTTCACCGTCGGAGCGGCGAGCTGCATGACGCGCCGGCCGACCTCCGTCGAACCCGTGAACGCGACCTTGTCGACGAGCGGATTAGAGGCTAGCTCCTCACCGGCCGCACCGCCGGCGCCGGGCACAACATTCAGAACTCCCGGTGGAATGAGGTCGGACTCCGTCACGATCTTTCCGAACTCCGCGGTGGACATGGGCGTGTACGTCGCGGGCTTTACGATCATGGAGTTACCGGCCGCGAGACCCGGCGCGACCTTCCACATCATCAAGATGAAGGGGAAGTTCCACGGAGTGATCGCCGAGCAAACGCCGTACGGCTCGCGCCGCACCATGCCCCACGCCGGCGCCGGATAGTCGATGGCCTCCACGGGCTCGTACTCGCCGAGCTTGCCGGCCATCTGCGCGGTGGCGCGCCAGTTCTCGATGCCGAGCGGAATCGAGAACATGTTCGCCATCCGAATGGTGTGCCCGCCGTCGTGCGCCTCGATGTCGGAGAGCACGGCCTGCCTTTCCTGGAGGATGTGCCACAGCTTCACCATCCGGTCGGTGCGCTCGGCGATCGGCATCTCCGACCACACTCCCGAGTCGAAGGACGCCCGCGCGGCTTCACAGGCGCGCTTGACGTCCTCGCGCCCGCCGCGGGCAATGCGCCCGACGACATCGCCGTCCGACGGGTCGGTGCTCTCGAACGTCGCCCCGTCTGCGGCATCGACGAACTGCCCGTCGATGAGGAGCTGATACTCGCGGATGTCCGCCATGGGTGGCCTCCCGGTGCCCGGTGAAGAAGTGCTCGAATTATCGCAGCGAGGGTCTTCCGGGGACCAGCCCGGTCAGCCGCGCTTTGGCTTCATTCCCAGGGCCAGCAGCGCGTCGCGGAGATCCACGAGGTGTTCGGGGAACCGCTCGGCGAATGTGCGGCGGACGCGCTGGCGGAACCCTTCCCATAGCTTCGGGCCGAGCATGGACCTCACGAACCGGCCGACGGCTTCGGTTTCCAGACCGACGATGAGGTCCTCCCGCGACATGCGGAAGCGGTACTCGCGCTTTTCAACCCGGACCGGCCGCAGGCCGGCGTCGCGCAGCACCGCCTCGAGCTTGGCCGGAACCGACAGCGCCTCCGCCCAGGGAGTCTCCTCTTTTATCGCGCCGCGCAGGACCTCGATGCCGACGGCTTCCTCGACGAGCTCCCGCCACGCGCGCATGAATTGGTCCTCCCCGGCAGCCCACGTCGAGACGGCGAGCCTGCCGCCGGGCCGCAGTGCGCGAAGGAGGTCGAAGAGCGCCGTGTCGAGCTTCGTGAAGTAGGGCAGGGTGAAGCATGCCATGGCCACGTCGAACGCCCCGTCCTGCAGCGGAAGATCGAGCACCTCGGCCGCGACCACGACGAGTTCCGGCCGTGCGCGGCGAGATACCTCCAGCATTCGGACGGCCGGTTCCACGCCGATCGTCAGGCCCTCCGGCCCGGTGATGGCGGCGGCCTCCTTGGTGCCGGCCCCCGTGCCGGCTCCAATGTCGAGCACACGTTCACCGGAGCGCACCTCCGCGACGGCGAGCAGGTCGGCGGCGACCATCCTCGTGTGGGGCGCATGGGTGCGGTCGTAGTCTTCCGCGACCGCGTCGTAGGATCGCCAATCGAACCCGGTCTCGCGCTCGCGTCCCGGCGCTTCCGAAGAAGCTCGGCGGTCGCCCGGTTCTTTCCGGCCGAAGAAGCGTCTCATGCCGCCTGAGCCTACCGCGACAGGGTTTCGGGCCGCCGATATGCTCGCCGTGTGCGTGCGCGAATGGCTCCGGTTCTGCTCCTTGCCGTCACCTCGCTCGTGCCGGCGCAGTCGCGTGCCGTCGTCACCTGGACCGTCACGATTCGCGATTGCTCGTTCAGGCCCGATTTCCGCGCGATCGAGGTCGGCGACTCCGTGATGTGGTCCTACGACGAAGGGGACTGCAATCCGGCCAATCACCGAGTAAGAACCTTCGGTTCGCCACCGGAGTCGTTCGATTCGG
Source organism: Actinomycetota bacterium (assembly GCA_046713235.1). Taxonomy (GTDB): domain Bacteria; phylum Actinomycetota; class AC-67; order AC-67; family AC-67; genus JBKKBZ01. Next base: position 64,020 of record JBKKBZ010000116.1, read on the forward strand.
GGGAATGCGACGGACCATTCAGCCCGGAGCCGTCGTGTTTGAACGATCAGCCCTTCAGGCAGGAGCGCTATCAGAAGGCCTTTCCCTCTGCCGGCACGTACAACTACTACTGTCCCATCCACTCCGAAGTCGTCGGCTCGCGGTGCACAGGCAGCATGTGTGGTCAGATTCGTGTGGTCGCCGAACCGAGCATCTCTCCCCCGCCCCCGCCGCCACCAACCTCGCCTCCGCCGAGCCCTCGGCGCACCAGTCCGAGCCCGACGCCGTCGGGAACGGCAACCGGCACCGTCACGGCAACACCGACGGCTACGGCAACGGCCACGATCCTCGGCCGCGGAGACGATGAACCCGGAGGCGGCGGCGGGTCCAGATGGCTCATCGCGCTCCTTGCGGTCGCCGTGCTCGGGGCAGCCGCATTCTTTGTCTGGCGCACCTACATCGCGGCCCCGGACTGAGGCGGGAATCGCCGGCCGCGGTGAGGTTCCGTATCATCCGCGATGTGCGCAAGGTTTCGATCCTTCCGGTGGTGGGTCTCCTGGCCGCCCTTTTCATGGCCCTGCCCGGCGGGAACTCCGGAGAGAAGGTGACGCTGCGCGAGTCCGTCTTCGCTCCGGCAAGGAAGCACGTCCAGGTTGGGGAGACCGTCTGGTTCGACAACCGGAGCCGGAACACTCACACGGCCACGTGTCGGAACTGCCCCCGCGACACCGGCGACATTCAGCCCGGCCTGGCCAAGCCGCTCACGTTCCACAAAGAGGGAGTGTTCGTCCTGCTCTGCCGGTATCACGGTGAAGCCGGGATGGTTGTGGAGATCACCGTCGGCGAGCCAACCACGTCGCCCGCTCCGATCCCGTCGTAGACGGCAGGAGAGTGTCACACCACGCAGCTACGGTTGATCCTCGTAACCGGGTCACGGATGGAGGTCCGAGGGGTGCGATGGTATGCTTAGCCGTGCGGCGGCCCGGACCACACCGTCGGCAGAGATCTCACCCCTGTTCCTTCCCAAGGGGAAGGGACCGTATAGACCAGAGGAGGTGAGGATGGCGGACCGGCGCCAATACGAAGTGATGCTCATCCTCGACCCGAGGGTCGAGGATGCCTCCATCCAGCAGGCGATCGAACGGTATCTCGACGTCGTGCGCCAACGCGGTGGCGAGGTGACCAAGCTGGACCATTGGGGGCGGCGAAAGCTCTCCTTCGAGATGCAGCATCTCAAGGAGGGCTACTACGCCGTCGCCGCGGTGCTGGCGGAACCTGCTGCAATGAACGAGCTGGACCGCGTCTTGCGGCTCCAGGACGAGCTGTTTCGTCACAAGATCGTTCGACCCGGTAAGGATTAATCGGAAGTCCTTCCCCGGGAGGAGGAAAGCAAGATGGCGATCGGCAACTCAGTCGTGTTGGTCGGGAACCTGACCGACGACCCGGAGCTGCGTTTCACGCCCCAAGGCGTGGCCGTGGCGAACTTCCGGATGGCCGTCAATCAGCGCTTCAAAGACCAGCAGGGCAACTGGCAAGACGGCGAGACGTCGTATTTCCGTGTGAACTGCTGGAGGCAGCTCGCGGAGAACATCGCCGAGACACTGACGCGGGGCTCCCGCGCGATCGTGAGCGGGAGACTGAAATTCCGTCAGTGGGAAACGCAGGACGGCGAGACGCGCTCGGTCGTAGAGATCGAGGCGGAAGAAGTCGGACCGTCGCTGCGCTTCGCAACGGCGAAGGTGGAGAAGGTGGCGCGGGGCGGCGGCACTGGTGGCACGCCGGCCGGCGGCGACGATTGGGACGCTTCCTCGGCGGCGACACCGCCCGCCGACGACGTTCCGTTCTAGAGACGCAGTGGGAGGCGGGTGACGGCTTCGGGGAAGGAGTCCGTCACCCCGTCTCCCGTTTGAGGAGGACGTTGAGACATGGGACGAGAAGGCAGAACGCCGAAGGGGAAGGGCCGCGACCGGGATCGCGATCGCGGCCGTGATGGCGGCCGTGATGGCGGCCGTGAAGGCAAGGGCGGGTTCCGGCGTCATAGGCCCAAGGTGTGCCAGTTCTGCGCCGAGAAGGCGACGTGGGTGGACTACAAGGACGTGCAGTTGCTCCGCCGCTTCGTGTCGGACCGCGGCAAGATTCGTGCGCGCCGTGTGACCGGGACTTGCGCACAGCATCAACGCGACGTCGCCACGGCCGTCAAGAACGCTCGCGAGATGGCCCTGATCCCCTACGCAGCGCGATGAAGGTCATCCTGACCCAAGAGGTGCGGGCACTCGGCGTCCCCGGCGACGTCGTCGACGTAGCCGACGGTTACGGCCGCAACTATCTGATCCCACGAGGCTATGCGCGCCGTGCGACGCCGGGATCCCTCAAACAGGTCGACGTGATCCGCCGCACCCGCGAGCTGCGTGAGATTCGCGACCGCGACAAGGCGCAAGAGCTCGCCGACCAGCTCGCGAAGTTGCGCGTGCGTATCGGCGCGAAGGCCGGCGATCAAGGCCGCCTCTTCGGACAGGTGACGCCCAACGCCGTCGCCGAGGCTATCACCAAGGCGGGTGGCCCGAAGGTCGACAAACGCCGCCTGAATTTCGAGGGTCCGATCAAGCACCTCGGCGCCCACCCGGTGTCGATCAGGCTGCATCCCGAGGTGGAGGCCACCTTCCAGATCGAGATCACGAAGGTGTAACTGCTTCTGGGCGGCGGTTTGTGGCTGCCGCGTGACGGTTTGGTCCGGGCCATGTTCGGGGTGGGGGAGACTGGAGTTTCGTCTCTCACACCCCGAACATGGCCCGGAGCGTCAAGGGGCATAGCGAACGCGATGTCTCGCCCACGGCCCCCATCCTGAACGGCGAACTTCTCTGTCTTGACCGACTCGCGGCACTCTCTATAATCGCGCCGATTGAGGACATCCGAACGGTGGACATTCGGGGCGACCATGAGTCGCCCCGGTGCATGTTCAGATCCCTGTGGACGGCGTGTGGGTGACGTGGGGATCGCAACGCACGATCTGGGGATTGGGAGGCGAGGGCACGCGGTGATCGCTACACGGTTTTGTCGTACCCGGCGGATAGGCTCGGCCACGTGACCCAGCTTCGTGTACTCCGCGACGCGGCGACCGGGCGTGTGCCGCCGCACAATCTCGAGGCCGAGGAATCCGTTCTCGGCTCGATGATGCTGTCGCGTACGGCAGCCGGCGAGTCGCTGGAGATCGTGCGCCCCGAGGACTTCTATCGGGAGGCGCACGTACAGATCTGCCTGGTGATCCAGGAACTCTTCTCGCGCGGCGAGCCGGTCGATGCGATCACCGTCGGTGAGCAACTGAAGCGCCGCGGGTTCTTCGAGCAGATCGGCGGAGCACCGTACATTTACACCCTCGTTTCAAGCGTGCCGACGGCCGCGAACGCCGCTCACTACGCACGCATCGTGGCCGGTCACGGGACGCTGCGTCGGCTGATCGACGCCGCGACCACGATCGCGCAGGAGGCCTACGACGTCCCCGAGGACGTAGACCGCATGATCAACCGGGCCGAGGAGCTCGTCTACGGGGTCTCGACGCACAAGCTCGGACAGGACTTTCAGCACATTCGCGACATGCTCGGCCAAAGCATGGAGTTGCTCGAGCAGCTCTCGTCGCGCAAGAGCGACGTGACCGGACTGGCCACCGGGTTCACCGACCTCGATCTCCGGACGTCGGGACTGCAGCCTGCGAACCTCGTGCTCGTCGCGGCAAGGCCGGCGATGGGCAAGAGCTCGCTCGTCATAAACATCGCACACCACGTCTCGCTGATCGGCAGGCGGCCGGTGGTGTGCTTCTCCCTCGAGATGAGTTGGATGGAGATCGTTCAGCGCCTCATCTGCGCCGAGGCGCGCGTGGACACGACGAAGCTGCGTAACGGGCGCCTGACCGAGGCGGACTGGACCCGGGTTGCAGCTGCCGCAGGGCGGCTCGCCGACGCGCCGCTTTTCATCGACGACACGCCGTCGATCTCGATGATGGAGATCCGGGCCAAGTGCCGGCGGCTACAGCAACGTCAAGGGCTCGACCTCGTCGTCGTCGACTACATCCAACTGATGAGCAATCCGTCACGGCGCAACGAAAACCGCGTCCAGGAGGTCGCGGAGATCTCGCGATCCCTCAAGATTCTGGCCAAGGAGCTGAATATCCCGGTGCTTGCGGTATCCCAGCTTTCCCGCCAGCCGGAGCAGCAGGGACGCGGCGGCGATCGCCGACCGCGCCTCGCCGACCTTCGCGAGTCGGGAAGCCTCGAGCAGGACGCCGACCTGGTGATGTTCGTGTACCGCGACGAGGTCTACAACCAGGAGACCACTAAGAAGGGCGAGGCCGAACTCATCATCGCCAAACACCGCAACGGACCCACCGGGACGGTCGATCTCGCGTTCCTCGGCCAGTACACGAAGTTCGCCGACCTCGCGCGAACGTAAGTTCTCTAGTTCACGGGAAGGCCGGCGCGGGTACAGTTGTTTTCCGTATGCGGTCGCGGACGGGATACCCGGAACTGGTCGTCTGCGGGTTGCTCTGGGGGTCGCTCGGGGTGGTGGTGAAGGAAAGCCCCGTAGCGGCGCCGGTCTTGGTGCTATTCCGGCTCGGCGTCGGTGCAGTCACGGTCGTGGCATGGTTCGCTGCGCGGCGTCGACTGACGGATCTGCGGTTGCGCCGGCGGCGGGTCCTGCTGGTCGCGTCGGGAGCAACGCTCGCCGTGCACTGGTGGGCGTTTTTTCTTGCGTACAAGAGGTTATCGGTCGCGACGGTCATTCTCATCGTCTATGTGGGTCCGGTCTTCATGGCGCTGTTCGCCCCGGCGGTGATCGGGGAGCGGCTGGAGCGCCGGACGATCTTCTCCCTCGGGCTGTCGCTCGCCGGCATCGCGCTCATTGCGGTGCCGGCCGTGCGCGGAAACGATCGCGTGGGTTTCGCTCTGGCGGCGTTTGCCATGGCGACCTTCGTCGCGCTCGTGCTCATCGGCAAGCTGCTCGTTCGGGAGTATCCACCGCCGGCGCTCGTGACCTGGCAACTATCGTCGGCCGCCGTTCTGCTCGCCCCGGCGGCGCTTGCGCAGGCGGACGGCGACGCGATCCGGCGATCGCTGCCGGTGCTGGTTCTCCTGGGCGCCGCCTACACGGGCGCGGCGGGAATCCTGTACTTTCGCGCCATGGAGGTGGTCAAGGCGCAGCACATGGGCATCCTCGCCTACCTCGAGCCGGTCACGGCGGTGGCTTGGGCGTGGATTCTCCTGAGCGAGACGCCGTCGATGGCGACGGTTGCCGGCGGCATCTTGATCGTCGCTGCGGGGATCAACGTGGCGCTGCCTGCGCGGTACACCGGCGCTTCAGCCGAGCTTCCCGAGCCGGTCGAGGCGCGGTGACGCCGTGATTCCGCTTCCGGTCATCCTCGCCGAGTTCGTGATGGCATTCGGCGCGGCGTTTCTGATTGCAAACGCCTACGCGATGTACCGGGCGCGCCGCGGCACGGGAGAATCCGATGCCTTGGCAGGCGAGGCCCGGCCGAGGCCTCGCGGCCGCATGATCGCCAACATGCTGATCGGGCTGGTCGTGTTTGCGTGGGGACTGGCCACGTTTCTGGTGCGCCTGGCGG
>JBKKBZ010000117.1:0-15736 GCA_046713235.1 Actinomycetota bacterium
CAACGGTCGCCTTGCCAAATTTCGAGCCTGCGCTGCGCTCGACGATCGACCGCGCGCTGAACTCGTCGGGAATCGCCGACCGCCACGCCGTCGAAACGGTCGAGCTATCAGACGAGATCGAAGAGGCGCTCAGAAACTCTCCGGTCCCGCTGCGCTCGATGGGTCGCACGTTCGCCGACGACCCCCAGCCGTTCCGTACAGCGGCGGCGGCCGGCGTGCTGGCTGCGCGGCTCCTCAAGAGCGGACCCGACGCCCGCTAGAGCCCGACCAGGTTCTAGCCGCAGCGATCCGTCACCGGAGCCCGGTTTCGCGCGTCGGGGATCCCTCCGGTCGAGCCGGGGCCGGACGCTTGGGGGGAAGACGGTCGAGCAGCCGCCGGGATGCATCCGCGACATCCACGACGGCGCGCTCGAACGCCGCGCGATTGGCCTCGGACGGCGCTCGGAACCCGCTGACCTTGCGAACGAACTGGAGGGCGGCTTCCGTGATCTCGGGTTCGGGTGCCGCCCCCGCCTCCGTGCGAAGTCTCTTGATGCTCCGGCACATTTTCCGATCCTCCATAGCGCTGTCACCTCTACATCGAGGCGATCAGCTTCTCCACGCGCTCGTCGTGCGACTTGAATGGATCCTTGCACAGGACCGTCCTCTGGGCCTGGTCGTTGAGCTTGAGATGCACCCAGTCCACGGTGAAATCGCGCCGGCGCTCCTTCGCAGTCCGGATGAACTCCCCGCGCAGCCGGGCGCGGGTGGTCTGCGGAGGCTCTCGCATCGCCAGCTCGATCCGCTCCTCTCCGACCACGCGCTCCATGCGACCCTTCCGCTCGAGGAGGTAGTACAGGCCCCGCTTGCGGTTGACGTCGTGGTAGGCCAGATCCATCAGCGCCACCCGGGGATGGCCGAGGGTGATCTGATGCTTGGCGCGGTAGGCCTCGATCAGCTTGTACTTCGTGACCCAGTCGCTCTTTCCTTCGAGCGGATCGAGGTCCTGTGCTTCCAGCGCCTTCAGGGCTTCCTCCCACATCGCGAGGACGCGCACGGCGAACCCGTTGAGCCCGCGGCGCTCGACGAACTTGCGCGCGCGATCGAAATACTGGATCTGAATCTCGAGCGCGCTCATCTCTCTTCCGCTCGCCAGCTTTACGCGACGCCGGCAACTGATGTCGTGGGAGATCTCGCGGATGGCCCGGATCGGGTTTTCCAGCGAAAGATCTCGCATTACCGTGCCTTCCTCCACCATGCGCAGAACCAGGTCGGTCGTACCGATCTTCATCAGAGCGGCGTACTCGCTCATGTTCGAATCGCCGACGATGACGTGGAGCCGCCGGTAGCGTTCGGCGTCCGCATGCGGCTCGTCACGGGTGTTGATGATCGGCCGGCTGCGCGTGGTGGCGCTAGAGACGCCCTCCCAAATGTGCTCGGCGCGCTGTGACAGGCAGAACATGGCTCCGCGCGGCGTCTGCAGCACCTTTCCGGCACCGGCGAAGACCTGCCGGGTGACGAAGAATGGGATCAAGATGTCGGCGAGCTTCTGGAACTCGCCGTAACGAGACACCAGGTAGTTTTCGTGACAACCGTAAGAGTTGCCGGCCGAGTCGGTGTTGTTCTTGAACAGGTAGATCTCGCCGGAGATCCCCTCCTCATGAAGCCGGTGCTCGGCGGCGTTCAGAAGTCCCTCGAGAATGCGCTCCCCAGCCTTGTCGTGGGCGACGACGTCCTCGACGTTGTCACATTCCGGGGTGGCGTACTCGGGATGTGAACCGACGTCGAGGTACAGTCGGGCGCCGTTCTCGAGAAAAACGTTAGACGAGCGACCCCAAGAGACCACCCGGCGAAACAGGTACCGGGCGACCTCGTCGGGGCTCAGACGGCGTTGCCCACGAAACGTGCACGTGACGCCGTATTCGTTCTCGATCCCGAAGATCCGCCGGTCCACCGCCAGAGTCTATCCCCGCCGGGGCTCGGCCAAGTTTCCCCTCCTCGGGGAGGGAAACGGACTAAGAGGGTCGAATCCTCCAGTCAGCAGTTCGCCTCGAGCGGGGAATTTTCTAAGGGAGGGACACGGTGACCAGATTCCGGTCGAGCAACACGGTTGGGGAGCGCAGGCTCCGAACGCCCGCTGCGTGGGTGGGCGGGGGCCTCGCGATCGGCATGCTCGCGGGATCCGCGCTGCTGGCGCCGGCAGCGCCGACGGGGAGCATTCCTGCTGCGACGCCACGCCTGGACGCTCCCGACACCATTTCCGTCGTCGGCGACGGTCGTGACGTGGCCGCGGCCGGGCTCGCTCCGACGGGAACCTGGTCGGTCGGCGCAGCCAAGGTGTCGATCGCTCCGGCCCCCCCTGCCGGGGAGACCTGGCAGACGACCGGGTGCTTCGAGATCGAGCAGGGGAACCCGGATATCGACCACGCGCTTCCCGCCCCCGGGCACGGCTGGCCGTTATCCACGCCCAACTGTATCTATCTCGGCGGCTTCGGCATAGGGCCGTCACGCGCAGCCACCAGCGTCGACGACGGCGGTGTTTACGTGCGCTCGATCGCGGTCTCCAACGGTTACAAAACCTTCGTGTACTCGGTCATCGACGCGGTCGGCTACTTCTACCGCTACCAGGGCTCCGCTTGTGCGGACTGCGGAATTTACGACATCCGCAAGACGATCTCGAGGGCTCGCAAGATACCCGAGGCGCACATCGTTCTGATGAACACGCACACGCATTCCGGCCCCGACGGGTACGGCGGCTGGGGAGGTATGCCTCCGTGGTACTGGCGCCAGCTCCGCGACGCCTTCGTCAAGGCAAGCACCGATGCCGTTGATGCCCTCACACCGGCGACCATCAACGTCGGCTCGACCGTCATCCGGCAGCACAACAATGAGCGCCGCGACACGTATTTCTCCTCGCCCGACTACCAGGCGGTCTGGCTCCAGGCCAAGCGGCGATCCGATCAGACGGTGATCGCGACGTTCGCCAACTACGCCGCCCACCCGACGATTCTCGGCAGCGGAAATCTCACAATGCATGCCGACTGGCCTGGCGCCACCGCCCGGCGTTTCGAAACCCTCTACGGCGGTACGGGTCTTCTCTTCGAGGGCGGTCTCGGCAACATGTCGGTGAGTACCACCGGTTCGGGCAGCGACGACGCGCGCGCGGAAGCTACCGGGATCTCGATCGCCGACGCGATCGCTCCCGATGTGGCCAAGAATGCCTCCCGCCTCGTGGACCGCACGATGACCGCTGATATCCGCGCGTTCTCGCATCCCGTGATGACAAACGCCGGCCTGGCGGCGCTCGGCTCACTCGGTCTGTTCAGCCGGGAATTTGCGCCCGGAACACCCGGCGCCGACGGTCCGGGACAGTACCGATGGAGCAAGGCGAGCGCGCTCTCGCCTGGGGCAATCCAGGGCTGCACTACTGCCTCCGCGCTTCAGATCAAGACCCTTGCCGGGGCTCACAAGATCGGTGATTTCGGCATCGCCTTCGGGCCGGGCGAGATCTTTTCCAATCTCACCGCGGTCGTAAAGTCGAAGCTCCGCAACAACAAGGCGATGGCCGTCTTCGGACAGGCGAACGATGCGCTCGGATACATCATGCAGTCCTTCGAGTACGACTACGAGGGCGGCGGCGCGGCCGGCGAGTACGGGACACAACATGGGGAATACGAGGAGGTCTTTGCGATCGACCATTGCCTGGGCGATCACGTGCTCCAAACGATGCTGGATGCCGGCGCCGCCGTCGGTCTGTGATGCATCGGGGGCGTCTTCCGCGTTTCGCCGCGACTGCCGCGCTCGTCGCCGGGACGGCGCTGTTCGCGCCGGCCCCGGGGTCGGCCACCCCCGCGTACGGCGTGTTCTTTGCGGGAATGCACAACCACACCGGGTACTCCGACGGCGTGCCTGGGACAACCCCGGCCGACGCATACGTCAAGGCGAGGGCCAACGGGCTCGACATCATGACGGTTACCGAGCACTCGGAAGCATTCGACGCCCCTTCGACTCTGTCCGAACAATGCCTTCCGACGGCGGGCGGGACGCTCGTCGAATGCGCGCTGGCCGACGGCGAAGAGCCGGCAAACTCCCTGCGAAAATGGGAGGCCAACCTGGAGCATGCACGCGCCGCCACCAAGCCGGGGTTCCTCGCTCTCCGCGGATTCGAGTGGACCTCGGACGTCTTCGATCACCTCAACGTGTACTTCTCCTCGGAGTACACGAACGCAAAGGCCGACGGCGGCTACGCGACGATGGAAACATTCTGGCGCTGGTTCAACACGCACCGCGACGCACTCGGAACCTTCAACCATCCCGGCGACAAGGGCGACAGCCAGTGGAACGACTTCGCCTACGTTCCCGATGCCGACGCGCGCATGGTCGGCATCGAAGTCTTCAACGGCGGGAAATCCAAGGATTACTTCGACCGGGGAGGGGTGAACTGGATCGCGCGCGCGCTCGATGCCGGCTGGCACGTCGGGTTGATCGGCGCGCAAGATACCCACACGGACGACTGGGGCGATGGCGGCCGCTACGCGCGGACCGGGTTTCTCGCCCCGCGCCTCTCCGAAGCTGCGATCCGCGACGCCATGAAGGCCCGCAGGTTCTACGCGACGACCGACGCCAACCTTAGGCTGTCGTTCACCGCCGACGGACGCCCTATGGGCACCCGGCTGCGCAAGGTTCGGGGTGCACCGGTCGCGCTCGCCGTCAGCGCCACGGACCCAGACGGCGAGTCGGTCTCTTCGATCGAGCTGTTCTCCAACGGAGGCGCCCGGGTGGCCGGACCAGTGGCCGGCTCGACGGCGAGTTTCACCGTGACCTCACGCCCGGGCGAGGCATGGTACGTCGCGCGGGTGACGCAGGCCGACGGAGAGAAGGCGTATTCGTCGCCGGTCTGGATCGGCGCCAACGTTCACCCGTACGGGGAGTGGCTGGCCGGGGACCTGCACGTGCACACGCACAACGGGCACGACACCTGCGTGACGCCGACGACAAAGTTCGATGGAACTGCGTGTGACGAGCCGTGGACCTGGAGCTTCTCCCCGGGTGAGCAGCTGGCCCTGGCCGAGGAGCGCGGAATGGACTACCTCGCGATTACGGATCACAACAACGTCGTGAGCCAGAGTGATCCAGCCTATCTGGCGAACGCACCGGGTCTCGTTCTCGTTCCCGCCTATGAGAACTCGCTACCCGGTCACGCGCAAATGCTTGGTTCGAACCACTGTTTCGGGGGAACGAAAATCGAGGTCGGGATCGAGTACTGCACCAATCCCGACACGAGCGACGCCGGAGTCCTAGCCCAGATGACTGCGCTGCGCGCCGAAGGCGGCGTCTTCCAGATCAACCATCCCGGAGACCGGGACTGGTCCACGCGCTACGGTCACCGCATCGTTCCGGATTCAGTCGAGGTCTGGAACATCGGAACCTGGGCCTACCAGCCGCCCTTTCCAGCCGGAAACGACAACGACTTCGGCCTCGCCTTCTGGGAGGGTTTCCTCAACGCCGGGAAGAAGGTCGCGGCGACCGGCGGCAGTGACTCCCACTGGAGGATCACGTCGCCCGTGCAGGGCATCGGCCAGCCGACCACATGGATCTTCTCGTCCGGGCGCACCTCCGCGGGAGTCCTGCAGGGGATTCGCACCGGACGCACGTTCGTCTCGCACCAGCCCCAGCTCTTCGGCGGCCGGCGGCTCTTCCTCGAGGCCGACGCCGATCGCAACGGCACCTTCGAGTCGATGCCCGGTGACGTTGTGCCGCTCCTGACCCCGATGCGCGCCCGAGCCGAGGATGCGCCCCCAGGCGCTTTCCTTCGTGTCATCACCCGAAAGGGCCGGCAGGATATCCTCGTGCCTCCCGGTGGCCTCGTTACCATCCCACCCTCGGCCGCGAGATGGACGCGAGTCGAGCTGCTCCTACCGGACGCCCGGTCTCAGCGCGACACCTGCGATCCGTTGGTAGGCGGCGAGACGACCTACTGCCGAAACGAGCTGCTCGTGCTGGCACTCACCTCGGCGATTTACCAGACGGCAGCGTAGCCGTCCGGCGGTTTAAGCACCGGTCAGCAGCGCCCCGTAGGCGACGGTAGCCGCGTCCGAACCCCCGGCCGACCCTGGGGAGGCGCCGTTCACGCCGGTAACGTAGACGTGGCGCCCATCGGGCCCGACGGCAATTCCCACAGCCAGATCGAATCCTGCTCCGCCCAGGTGAGCGGCTCCGACCGGCACTCCGTCGCGATCGTAGGCCAGAGTGATGTAGTCGGATGTCACGCCGCCCACCATTCCTCCGGTAAGAAAAACACGCCGACCGTCGGGGCTCGTCGCTATATCCATCGGCGTGCCGGCTCCAGGCGCAATGCGGGTCCATGCGATGGCGCCGGACCCTGCGTCGTGGGCCACGGTGGACATGTCGGCGACGCTTCCCGTGACCGACCCGGACTGGACACCAAGATAGACCCGGGCGCCGTCCGGACTCACCGTGATGGTCTTTGCAACATCGCTCCGCCCCGCGGGGCCGTCGTAACGGCTGGTCCACCTCCGGCTTCCTCCGGCCGTGTCGTATGCGACCGTGGCCACATCCTGGAAGAGCCCCGTTCCCCGGCTTATTCCGCTGACGAATGTGCGAGCGCCGTCCGGGGAGATGGCCAGCGCGACCGGTTCGTCATACCCTCCCGGCCCGGAGAACCGGCGGCGCCATGCAACGCGGCCATCGGGGTGATAAGCAATGGTGGCGAAGTCCGTTGTGTGAGCGCCGTCACTACTTCCCGTCACCAGGACATGGCCCGAAGCGCTAATACCAACATCGACGGCGGCGTCTTCCCCTCCGGTTCCGCCGTACCGATTGGACCACCGGGTCGCACCCGTTGCGGCATGATAGGAAATCGTGATGAAGTCGCTTCCCGACGCGCTCTCGCTCCATCCGGTTACGACCACCGCAGACCCGTCCGGAGATGCCGCAAGAGCGACGGCCTCGTCGTTGCGACCGGCAATCCCGGCAAACGCGCGGGTCCAGCGCGTAGTTCCGGTGGCGGCGTCGTACGCCAAGGTCAGGGAATCGCTGCCCGATGCACCGACGGTCGTCCCGGTCACGTAGACGCGCGAGCCGTCCGGCGCCACGGTCAGGGCCGCGGGAAAGTCATCACGGCCGTTGGGTCCGCGGTAGCGGCGGGTCCAGAGCCGACGGCCGTTCCCAGCGTCCAAGGCCATCGTGACGACATCTGCCGTCCCGTCGGACCCGATGCTGTCGCCGGTCACGAAAAGCCGGCTCCCGTCCGGGCTGACCGCGATGTCTGCCGCACCGTCATCGGCATGTGCCGTGCCGTCGTAGCGAACCACCCAATCCTCACCTGCCGCCGCAATCGGCGCCGGTCCTACAACCGTCACCAGGGCGGCCGAAAGACAGGCCATTGCCAAAACCCGGCAAAGGACATGCCCTCGCAAGCCCATGAGCTGCTCCCTACTCGTCGCGGTGTCTGTGTTTCCCTCAACTGGAATGTTCGCCGACGTTGCCCCGCTCTCCTGCGCGGAGGCTCACAGAAAAACCCGCATACCTCCCCCCGGTGATAGATTCTCTCGGCCCATGGACCCGCTGGCCGTCATTGCCTGGCCCGTCTACCCGACCCTCAAGCTCGGGCCCTTGTCGGTGTCCCCTCACGGCCTCGGTATCGCACTCGGTTACGCCTTGGGGGGCCAGCTTTTCGCCAGGCACGCAGAGCGAAAAGGCATCTCGAGCGACCACGTCTGGAACATGCTCATGCGTGCCGTTTTCGGCGTCATCGTAGGCTCGCGCGTGCTTTACGTCGTGGGCCACATCCCCGACTACTGGCCCAACGTCATCGACATCCTCAAAATCTGGGAGGGCGGCCTCGTCTTCTACGGGGGCGTCTTCGGGGGCATTCTCGCAGCGCTGCCGTACGCGCGGAAGAACGGCCTCCGATTCTGGGATTGCCTGGATGCCGCGGCCCCAGGCTTGGTGCTGGGGATGGTCGTCGGGCGGATCGGAGACCTCATCGTCGGCGACCATCTCGGGGGGCCGACCACGCTCCCATTTGCCTTTCGCGCCACGAGCGGAGACCCGGTGTCGGTGCCCCTTCATCCGTCGTGTCTCGAGGCTCTAGCCGGGGCTTCGGGACAAGCGGGGCTCGGGTGCCACCAGACGGCGCTCTACGACCTCTGGAGCGTCCTCGTTCTTCTTCCCATCGTTCTTTGGCTGGCGCGGCGCGCACTCCCGCGCGGCAGCGTCATCATGTTCACCGCGGGGGCCTATGCGTTCGGGCGGTTCTTCGTAGACTTCGCCCGAAGCGGCACGGCGACCTATGCCGGGCTCCGTGGGACACAGTGGATCTCCGTGTCGCTCATGCTCGCCGGCGTCTGGTATCTGCTGCGACGTCACCAAATGGATCTTGCCGACCGCCCCCCAGACGCAGAACCGGCCGGGGATGCCTCCGAGGGGCCTCAGCCGGTTCTGCCGGTAGTCCCCGGATCCCCGTTGCCTCCAGGGGGGCTGGAGCCTCCCGAGCCCCCCCTCGGCTGATCAGGCCGTCGTCCCGCCGCTGAGGTCCCCGCCGAAGGCGGCCCTGGCTCGCTCCACCAGCGCCAGATCGGGGCCGACGATCAGCAGAACCTTGGTCCCCGCGCGGACGACCTCGGCGGCACCGTCGGGGCCCTCCCACGCCCTGCCGGTCAGTCCCTCAACGCGCTTCTCCCCGCCGCGACCTCCGAATCGTTCAGGAAGCCACCGCTCGAACGCCTCGAGCGCCTCGGCAGCTTCGCCGAGGGAATCCCAGGCCGTAAGTGCGGCCACGAGAACTCCCGGCCCGCCTTCCACGGCCGTGTAGAGTCCGCCGTCCCAGCCGGCCGCCGCTTCGTTGGCATCGTTCTTCGGAAGGAACTGATTGAGCACGAGCCGGACGTCGAGTTCGCCGATCGCCCCAGACTCGAGCGATGTCCAGCCCTCGCCCATAGCGTCGGCGACATCGGGCATGCGCACGCGCACGGGATCGTCCCGGCGTTCGATGTAGCGTTCGGGGTGAAGGATTTGCTCCGTGGACACGGGCGGATTCCGATACGCCTCGTCGAGAGCCGGGTTTCCTCCCCGCTCGAAGACCTTTCGCGCGAAGCGGGCACCTTCCTCGTAGGGAAACAGCAGCGCCGTTCGAAGCACCTTCGGGGCGGCGTCGAGCTTCTTACTAGAGATGCCCTGAACTTCCCGCGACAGTGCAGCTTGTTCTTCGCTGGTCAACCCCTTTTGAGCGTACTCGCCCATGAGTAACGTGGCGTCGCCCTCGATAAGCGCGAGATAGGCCATCGCCTCATCCTCTTTTTCCACACGCTGAAGCTTGTCGAGGCGATCCAAACCGAAATGCTGATCGGTGAGCGCGTGCAGATACTCGTGCGCGAGCAAGACACGCTGGAGCGCAGTGAGATTGCCGGAGCCACCACCGATGACCATCTTTTTCGACTTCGGTTCGTAGAAACCTCCAACCTGTTCGGTCTGAACATCCAGGAGAATCTGGTAGAGGTTGTCGTCGCCGTCGAGCAATCCCAAAGCGCGCAAAACCTTGGCGTTCCGATCTATCTCCGCCCGCGGGTTGTCCTTCGTGATCTGGTCCCCGACACGCTTTTTCAAGGCGTCGTTGGACAGTACCTCCGCTACGACCTGTTGCTTGAAGGCGAGGCTCCGCAGCTTGGCGACGGCCTGTGCGATTCGATCAAGTGCCGTTCCGCCGGTGCCCACGCCGAGCCGCGCACGAAGCTCTTCGAGCTCGCGCTCGAGCTGGGCAACGTGTTGCCCAAGCAAGCGGGCATCGCGCTGCTCCCGTCCGGCACGCACGGTCATGAGCGTCGTGCCGAACGACGCGACGAGCGCGATAACGATCGCAAGCCCGACGATGCGGGGAGGACGCTTCTCCGGTGGGGCGATCACCGCCGGACGGTCAGACGGTCACGACGGGGAGGCGGCAAGGGTCTCGGTGATCCGCTCCGCGCTTAACCGGCGGAAGGATCTCCGCGGTCTCCCGCGCTCCAGCGTTGCAACCTCGAGCTTTCCCGGCTCAAGGCTTCGAGCAGCGTCTGCAGCCTCCAGGGCGCGCGCCCCGAGCCGCAGCGCATCGTCGAATCCCATGTCCGGCCGGTACTCCTCGCGAAGAGCCTGGGCCAGCGTGTCGGACTGGCCTCCGATGGCGACGACGCCCTGCTCATCGGAAACGCTTCCGTCGTAGAGAATCCTGTACATCTCGTCGCCTTCCACGCCCTCGCCGACCTGAACCACCAGCAACTCGACCTCATACGGCTTCATTTGTTCCGTGAAGATCGAGCCGAGGGCCTGGGCATAGGCATTGGCGACGGCCTTCGCGGTGACGTCCTCACGCCCGTAGGAATATCCACGGAGGTCGGCAAGCCTAACCCCCGCGATTCGAAAGTTCTCAAACTCGTTGTACTTGCCGACTGCAGCGAAAGCGATCCGATCGTAGATCTCGGAAACCTTGTGAAGGGTGAGGCTTGGATTTTCCGCAACGATCAGGACGCCCTCCGAGCATTCGATCGCCAGGAGAGACCGGCCGCGGGCGATGCCCTTCCGCGCATAGTCGGCCCGGTCCTTCATGAGCTGCTCGGGCGAGACGTAGTACGGCATCGGGCTCATCCGACACCCCCTGCGCGCGCGGCGAGCAGCGCTTCGGCGATTTCTCGAACCTGAGACTCCTCCACCCGCTGATATCCGGCCGCCGTCACCGTTATGACCGTGGGGAAGATGCCTCGGATGAGATCGGGGCCGCCGGTTGCTGTGTCCTCCTCGCTTGCCACGAGCAACGACTCGACCGCAGCCCGAACCGCCTCGTCGCGCGCGAGTCCCGGGCGGTAGCTGGTTCGCAGGGCGCTCCGCGCATGCGTACCGCCGGAACCGGTCGCGTGGTAGTCGAGCTCCTCGTACCGCCCTCCCACAACGTCGTACCGGAAAATGCGCCCCGCCCCACGACGAGCGTCGAAGCCGCCGAAAAGCGGCACGACGACCAGGCCCTGCAGCGCCATCGGAAAATTCGCCCGGATCATCTGGGCCAGCTTGTTTGCCTTGCCTTCGAGAGAGAGCCTGTCGCCCTCGACCTTCTCGTAATGCTCCAGCTCCGTTTGCATGAGCTTGACCATGTCGAGCGCGGGTCCCGCTGCGCCGGCAATCGCCACCGCCGAGTATTCGTCGGCGGCGTGCACCTTCTCGATACGGCGATCGGCGATCTGGTACCCCTCGGTCGCTCGGCGATCGCCTGCCATGATGATGCCGTCGGCGAACTTAAGCGCGACGACCGTCGTACCGTGCGGAACCTGGGGTATGCGGGCGGTCTCCGGCACCGGGAGCAGACCGGGCTCGATCTTAGAAAGCAAATCCGCGAACGAGGGGTTGGCCTCCGAAGAGAAGGCTGCGCGAGTCCAGCCGATGTCGAAGCCGTTCATCGGCCTGGTGTTCTACACGAAGGTCGGGCGCGGCGCGCGGAGCGCCTCACTGGCCGCCCTTTTGGATGAAGCTCCGGACGAACTCCTCCGCGTTCTCCTCCAGGACGGAGTCGATCTCGTCGAGCAGCTCGTCGAGGTCTTCCTTGATCTCCTCGGCCTTCTCCTTAACCTCGGCCTGGGTCTGGCCGGCGTCGTCCCCGCCGTCGCCGTCCCCGCCTTGGCGTTTCTTGCGTTCCTGCCCGCCGGTGCCACCGCTCTTCGCCACGAACCCTCCTTCGATTGCGACCTATGGTACCCCGCCTTACGTCCCCTGGAGGCGGTCCACCAGCTCGGCGGCGGTGCGGCACTCTGCCAGCAGCCGCTCCACGTGCTCTCTCGTGCCCCGGAGCGGCTCCATCATCGGAACGCGCTGCAGCGAATCGCGCCCCACGTCGAAGATCACCGAGTCCCAGGAAGCGGCCGAGATGTCGGGCGCGAAGCGCGCAAGGCACTTCCCCCGGAAGTAGGCCCGCGTGTCGTGGGGAGGCTCGCTGATCGCCAGCTCCACCTCGCCGGCGTCGACGATCGTCTCGAGCTTACCGCTGCGCTCGAGGAGATAGGCGAGGCCTTTCTCGCTTCGGACGTCGTGGTACTGCAGATCCATCATGCGGAGACGGGGATCGGTCCACTCGAGCTTGTGCTTGGTGCGATAGCCGGAGAGCAGCGCGTATTTCGCCACCCAATCGACCTCTCGTCCGAGGGAAAAGGGATCGCGCTCGATTCCTGCGAGCACGGACTCCCAGCGAATCATCACTTCCGCCGTCCACGGATCGGGATCATGCCGGGCAAAGTATTTCGCGGCCATCTCATGATACGCCCATTGGACGTCGACGGCCCGCACGGTACGGCCGTTGCGCAGGGGGTAGGTCTCGCGGCACGTCGGATCGTGCGAGATCGCCCGCAAGGCTTGCACCGACGTCCCGAAGCTCCAGTCCTCGGTGATTCCCTCGTCCTCGATCATGCGAAGGATGATCGCCGTCGTTCCCACCTTGAGGAACGTGGCCACCTGGCTCATGTTCGCGTCGCCGATGATCACGTGAAGCCGCCGGTACTTTTCCGGATCGGCGTGCGGCTCGTCGCGCGTGTTGACGATGGGCCGCTTGAGGGTGGTTTCCAGGCCCACCTCCACCTCAAAGAAATCCGCTCGCTGGGAGATCTGATAGGGGGCTTCCCAGCCTTGCGCCTGTCCCCCAAGCAGCCCGGCACCCGCAAAGATCTGCCGCGTCACAAAGAACGGCAATATCTCCTTCACCAGGCGTCCGAACGGAACCCCACGATCCACTAGATAGTTCTCGTGCGTTCCGTAGGAGGTCCCCTTGGCATCGGTGTTGTTCTTGTAGACGAGGATGCGATCACCACCGGGCATGATCTCGGCTGCCCTGCGCATCGACTCCTCGAGGATGCGCTCGCCGGCGCGGTCGTGGACGACGAGCTGCCGGGGATTCGTGCACTCAGGCGTCGAGTACTCCGGGTGCGCGTGATCGACGTAGTATCGCGCTCCGTTGGGGAGGATGATGTTGGCCAGACCAAGATCTGAGTCGGCACCCGCCTCGACACCCTCGACGCGCACGTCGAACCCGCGCGCATCCCGGAGCGGAGACTCCTCCTCGTAGTCCCAGCGAATCCGCTTTAGCGCCTGTGCGGCGTAGGCGTTGATGAGAACGCTCGAGGCAAGCACCGGGTTGAACTCGGGCGATTTCGGGATGGTGATCCCGTACTCGGTCTCGGTACCCATCACCTTCGGGATGGCCACAACCCTCTCCCCTTCGCCTATGCAGCGGGCCGGCCGCAGCGGCCGGCCCAACAATCCTACGCCCGCCCGCTACCGGAGCAGGGATGCTCTACAGGTATTGCCCCGTATTCACACTCTCGATCGACCGTCCGGGCCCTTTCGGATCACCCAGGAGAGTGCGTACGTACACGATGCGCTCACCCTTCTTACCGGAGATCCGCGCCCAGTCATCCGGGTTCGTCGTATTGGGCAGGTCCTCGTTCTCCTTGAACTCACTCCTGATGGCATATAGAAGGTCGTCGGTCTTGATGCCTTTGACCCCACTCGCTAGGAACCGCTTTATTGCTTCCTTCTTGGCCCGTGCGACGACGTTCTCTACCATCGCGCCGGAGTTGAAGTCCTTGAAGTACAGGATCTCCTTGTCGCCGTTTGCATACGTGACCTCGAGGAAGCGGTTCTCGTCGCTCTCGTCGTACATGCGCAAGACCGTATCTTCGATCATGTGCAAGACGGCTTCTTCCCCGCTTCCATAGGTCTTCAGCTCGTCCTGGTGGAGCGGGAGATCCGGCGTCAGGTAGATCTTGAAGATCTCGCGCGCGGAGTCGGTGTCGGGCCGCTCGATCTTGATCTTCACGTCGAGGCGTCCCGGACGCAGAATCGCCGGGTCGATCATGTCCTCGCGGTTCGAGGCCCCGATCACGATTACGTTCGACAAGGTCTCTACACCGTCGATCTCCGAGAGGAGCTGCGGCACGATGGTGTTCTCCACGTCGCTCGAGACCCCGGAACCACGAGTACGAAACAGCGAGTCCATCTCGTCGAAGAAGACGATGACGGGGAACCCCTCGTCGCTCTTCTCCTTTGCGCGCTGAAAGATCTCGCGGATCTGGCGCTCGGTCTCGCCGACGTACTTGTTGAGCAACTCGGGGCCCTTGATGTTGAGAAAGTACGAGCGCGTGCCGTCGCGGCCGGTCCTCTCCGCGACTTTCTTGGCCAGCGAGTTCGCGACCGCCTTGGCGATCAAGGTTTTTCCGCAACCCGGCGGGCCGTAGAGCAGCACGCCCTTCGGCGGCTTCAGCTTGTGCTCGAGGAAGAGATCGGCGTGCAAGAACGGAAGCTCAACGGCATCGCGAATCGCCTCGATCTGCGACCCCAGGCCCCCGATGTCCTTATAGGTGATATCGGGAACCTCCTCGAGGACAAGCTCTTCTACTTCCGGCTTGGGGAGGCGCTCGACGATGTAGCCCGATTTCGTGTCGAGCATGAGCATGTCTCCTGCGCGAAGCTTCTGGGAGAGAAGGGGGTCGGCCAGCGACACCACACGCTCCTCGTCCGCTCGCGACACCACAATAGCCCGGTGACTGTCAAGCATTTCCTTGAGGCGAACCACCTCGCCCTGGACCTCGAACTGACGAACCGCGATCACGTTCATCGCTTCGTTCAGCATGAGCTCCTGGCCCTTCACAAGGCTCTTCGGATCGATCTCCGGAGCGCAGTTGACCCTCAGCTTGCGCCCGCCGTGCATGATGTCGATGGTGCCGTCCTCGTTCGTAGCGAGATACGCCCCGAAACCCGACGGCGGAGCCGAGAGCTTCTCAACCTCCTCCTTAAGAGCGAGGATCTGCTCTTTTGTTTCCCGGAGCGTCGCCGACAGGCGCTCGTTCTGGCTCAGGGCGGTGGCCATCTGCTGACGCGTCTCGGCAAGCTTCTCTTCCACAAGCTTGAGGTGGCGGGGTGAATCCGGCTGGCGAAGGCGCATCAGCCCGATTTCCTCCTGCAACTCGTGAAGCTGGGATTGCAGCGCTCGGATCTCGCGCTCGTACTCCGCGAGCCGCTTCTGTGCGTCGGAAGAACTCGGCACCGACCTCACACCTCCCTAGTGTGGATCGAGATCCTTCCCCGATCATAGGGAGGTCCTCCTAGCCACTCGGTGTGAGTCATCTGGGCTCCCGTCCATCCTTGTGGCGCCGCCCCATCGGCACGCCCTGTCCTAGTTGTATCGGCATGCGCACGGGACCTTTGAGCCAAACATTCCTGTCACAATCCTTAACATTCATTAACCCTTGTTGACCGTAGCAGCGCCACCGAGCGCGGTCAACGCTCCCGATTTGTCCGTGGGCGATATGCCCATGGTCCTACTGCTCCAGCGCCAGGAACCTGGCCGTCGTGACGAAACCCGTGTGGGCCACCATCCGGTGGTCCGGCCGGACGCTGGCGCCCTCGACATGCCAGGTGCGGACCAAGCTCTCCCGGGTGACGATCTCTGCGAAACCTGCCAGCCGTATCGCCTCGACCGTCTGGGAAATCTGGACAACGCTGGGAACGTAGGAACACCACATGCCACCGGGGCGGAGCACCGTGGTCGCCGTTCGGACGACCCCCCAGGGCTCCGGCAGATCCAGGACGACACGATCGACCGATCCGGCTGCGATCTCCGCGGCCGTTACGTCGGTGTTCCGTAATTCCACCTGGTCGGGAACCTTGCCGAAGAATGACTCGATATTCGACTTAGAGCGCAGGTGAAAGTCTTCACGAACTTCGC
>JBKKBZ010000118.1:0-61777 GCA_046713235.1 Actinomycetota bacterium
GGTTTGGTGCGGTGGGGGGGTGGGGGGGGGCGGGCGCGGCCCGCCCGCCCCGCCCCCCCCGCGCCGTGCGACGAGCCGATCGTCATCGACCTCCAGCTCCAGCCGGCGGTTGGGGACGTCGAGCACGACAGCGTCGCCTTCCTCCACGAGCGCCAGCGGGCCGCCGTCGGCCGCCTCCGGGGCGACGTGCGCCACCATGAACCCGTGGGTGGCTCCGGAGAATCGCCCATCTGTGATGAGGCAGACCTCGTGACCGAGCCCGGTTCCGACCACCGCTCCCGTCACGGCGAGCATCTCGCGCATCCCCGGCCCTCCCCGGGGGCCTTCGTAACGAATCACGATCACGTCACCGGGTCGGATACGTCCGCGAGTCACGGCTTCGAAGGCGTCTTCCTCGCGATCGAAGACCCGAGCAGGACCCCGGAACACGGTTCCCTCCATCCCGGCGATCTTCGCCACGCACCCGTCGGGAGCCAGTGAACCGCGCAGAATCGCAAGCCCCCCGCTCGGGTGGATCGGATCGTCAATCGGCCGCACGATGCGCCGGTCCGACGGCATGCCGGTGGCGCTCAGGTTCTCGGCCACGGTTCGGCCCGTCACCGTCATGGCGTCGCCGTCGATGAGCCCCGCGTCGAGCAGCTCGCGCATGATCGCCGGAATGCCGCCGATGCGATCGAGATCGAGCATGACGAAGCGTCCCCACGGCTTCATGTCCGCGACGATGGGCGTCCGCCGAGCGACCCGGTCGAAGTCGTCGATGTCCAGGCCGGCGCCGGCTTCGTGTGCGATCGCCAGCAGGTGCAGCACCGCATTGGTCGAGCCACCGCAGGCGACGACCACCGCGATCGCATTCTCGAGCGCAGCCTTCGTAATGATGTCGCGCGGGGTGATGCCGGCCTCGAGCAACCCCAGCACCGCTTCACCCGAGGCGCGGGCAAAGGCGTCGCGCCGGTCGTCGACAGCGGCTGGGGTCGCGCTCCCCGGCAGGGCGAGGCCGAGAGCTTCGATCGCTGCGGCCATCGTGTTCGCCGTGAACATGCCGCCGCAGGATCCGGCGCCCGGACACGCGGTGCGCTCTAGCTCGTCGAGCTCGTCGCCGGTGAGCCGGCCGGCCGCATGCGCACCGACGGCTTCGAACACGTCCTGGATCGTCACGTCATGTCCCTGGAAGCGCCCGGGGAGAATCGTGCCTCCGTAGACAAAGACGCTCGGAAGGTTCAGGCGCGCGGCACCCATGACCATGCCCGGCAGCGACTTGTCGCAGCCGGCGATGGTGACGAGCGCATCGAAACGCTCTGCGTGGGCGACAAGCTCGACGGAGTCCGCAATGATCTCCCGGCTGACGAGCGAAGCGCGCATGCCTTCGTGCCCCATCGAGATGGCGTCGGACACCGCGATCGTGGTGAACTCGACCGGTACTCCCCCGGCCGCGCGGGCTCCATCCTTCGCCTCCTTGGCGAGACGATCGAGGTGGAGGTTGCAGGGAGTCACCTCGTTCCACGACGACGCCACCCCGATCTGCGGTTTGGTGAAGTCCTCGTCGGTGAACCCCACGGCTCGCAGCATCGCTCGCGCCGGAGCGCGAGCCGGGCCGTCGGTGACCTCACGGCTCCGGTGGCGCGGGTCGATCCGGGCGTCGGTCATCGAAGCGACAGGATATCCCTGCTGGGCTATCGGCCTTCTCGAAAAGCGCGTGTGTTGGCCACCATGTCATGCCAGGTGCGTTTTTCGGGATCCCAGGCCGCCCAGAGATACCCGATTCCCACAGCGAGGCCGGAAACGAGGGCCATGCCTTGCCGAGCTGCCGCCGTGCCCAGCGTCAGGCGACTCCCGTCCGGGTTGGCTATTCGGATGCCCAACAGCATCGCAGCTAGGGTTCGCCCGTCGTTGAGCCCGAGCATCAGCCAACCGTAGAGAAACCCGAGGGTCGTTTGCAGGACCGGCAGGTCTCCCAGGACGAATCGATTCAGGATGAAGAGCAAGACTCCGTCGACAAACAACGAGAGAAGCCTGATTCCGAATCCCGCCAGGGGCCGGCCGTACGACTTCGCTTCGGAACCGAGGGCGGGATTGGGATGTCCGCAGTTGGGACAGGCTGTGGCCGCGTCGGACATTTCTTTACCGCAGTTCGCGCAGAACGCCATCAGACGCTCACCTCCATAATTTGGCGGAACCATGCGATCACGAGCACCGCGACGAGCGCCGCGGCTGCGTTACGTCCGGAAAGTTTGGCCGGCCACGTCGGCACGCTCCCACCGGCGAACACCCAGACGCCCACGACGGCAGCAACCGCAGCTACCACAAACGCCGCCGGGCCGAGCGGATGCCACGACCACGCTGTGCCCAGATCTCCCCGGCTCATCGCGACGAAGGACCGGGTCATCCCGGTAAGCGGAGAGGCGATGCCGAGCCGCGCGATCGGCGCCTGTGGGGCCCACGACGGGATCCCGGTTCGCGCGAAAACGAAGGCCGCCACGACACAGGCGGCACCGAGTGCCCCGAGCCGAACCTCGAACGCGACCATCAAGCGGCGCGCGGAGTTCATGCATTGACACCAGAAAGCGACACAGCAATCAGAGCGAACAGGAGGCCCGCGCCCACGAGTCCGATCCCAACCCAGCCGAGCACCACTCCCGCCTTGGCCAGACCTTCACCTTGCAGATCCGGGTTTGCCCGCAGCTTCTCCTGTGCCTTTCTCCCGTAGATGACGGCGAGGATGCTCGGGACGATGGGACAGACGACGAATCCCGCGATCCCGAGAATGAGCGAGGCGATTGCGTTGCCCTCAGTCTTTTCGAGTTGACCACCTACGCCGGCACCTGGCCCCGGGTGTCCGCAGTTCGGACATGAGGGAGCACGGTCGGAGATCTCTTTGCCGCAGTTCGCGCAGAAGGCCACAGGGGGCTCCCGAGCCTGGGAGGTGTCAGGACGGCCCGAGCCTTTCCGATGGGGTGCCCCGAGTCAAGGACCCGAACGCGTCAGGACCCTCCGAGAGCCCGCCGCAGGGTCTCGTTCACGAGCTTGGGGTTGCCCTTGCCGCCGAGCGCGCGCATCGCCTTGCCCACCAGGAATCCGAGGACCTTCTCCTCTCCGGCACGGAACCGTTCGACCTCTGGGGCGTTCTCTGCCAGCACCTGCTCGATCGCCCTCTCGATCGCCGAGGTATCGGAGACCTGCCCGAGGCCTTCACGCTCGATGATGTCGGCCGGGTCCTCGGCAGACTCGAAGGCAAGCTGGAACACCCGCTTGGCGGTGTTGAGGTTGACCGTTCCGGCCCCGACCGCCGCGATGAGCGCCGCAAGGCGTTGGGGCGAAACGCGCGCCTCCTCGATCGAGGACCCGGCGGCATTGATCGCGCGTGACACCTCGCCGGCCATCCAAACGGCCGCATCTCGTCCTGAGGTCCCCGCCGCGACCGTCTCCTCGAAATAGCGCACCCACGCCACCGACCCGCCCACGGCCGCCGCTTGCGCGGGGGTCAGCTCGTGCTCCGCAGACAGTCGCGCGCGCCGAGCAGCCGGCAGCTCCGGGAGCGCCGCGCGGATCGAGGAGAGCCAGGCGGCGTCCGGCGCCAGCGGAAGCAGGTCGGGTTCGGGGAAGTAGCGGTAATCGAAGGCCTCCTCCTTTGAGCGCAGCGTCTTGGTCACCCCCCCACCCTCGTCGAAGTGACGAGTCTCTTGCACGACGACCTCCCCCGTCTCGAGCAGCCGCGTCTGTCGCTCGACCTCGTGAGCTAGGGCCCGCCCCAAAGACCGGATGGAGTTCAAGTTCTTGATCTCGACCCTGGTGCCGTACTCATCCCCGCGGCGCCGGAGCGATACGTTGGCGTCGCACCGCATGGAGCCTTCCTCCATACGCACGTCCGAGACGCCGAGGGACTCCAGGATCGAACGCAGCTCGCTCAGGTACTTCTGCGCTTCCGCCGCGCTGCGCACGTCCGGCTCACTTACCACCTCGACGAGCGCGATCCCGGCCCGGTTGTAGTCCACCAGCGAGTACTTAGCCCCGGCAATGCGCCCCGTAGCGCCGACGTGCAACGACTTGCCGGTGTCCTCCTCGAGATGCACGCGCGTGATTCCCACGCGGCGCTGCGTTGCGTCCATTTCGATCTCCAGCGCCCCGCCGACACATAGCGGAAAGTCGTACTGGGAGATCTGATAGTTCTTCGGCATGTCGGGATAGAAGTAGTTCTTGCGGTGAAAGATCGAGTGGGGAGCGATCTCGCACCCGAGAGCCATCCCGATCATCATCGTGTACTCGATCGCCTTGCGGTTGGGGACCGGCAGCGAGCCGGGCTCCCCGAGGCACACCGGACACACCTGGGTGTTCGGCTCGGCCCCAAACCCCGTCGGGCAGCCGCAGAACATCTTCGACGCGGTGGCAAGCTCGACGTGGACTTCCAGGCCGATGACGGTCTCGTAGCCGTTCGTGGCGCTCACAGGGGCGCCCTATCCGCCGGGCCGTGCGCGCCCTCGAACGCCGCCGCGACTCGCAGCAGCAACCCTTCCTTCAAGACCGGACCCATGATCTGTAGTCCCACCGGAAGACCGTCGTCTGCGCTCAGCCCGCACGGCACGCTGATCGCCGGAGCCCCGGCGAGGTTGCTCGGGATCGTGAAAAGGTCCGACAGATACATCGCCAGCGGGTCGTCTGCTTTCTCGCCGATCTTGAAGGCGGTCGTCGGGCTCGTCGGACACACCAGGACGTCGAACCGCTCGTAGGCGCTCTCGAAGTCTCTGATCACCAACGTGCGCACCCTCTGGGCTTTTCCGTAGTAGGCGTCGTAGTACCCGGCCGACAGCGCGTAGGTTCCAAGCATGACCCGGCGCTTGACCTCGTCGCCGAACCCCTCTTCGCGCGTCCGCTCGTTCATCTCGGCAACCGTCCCGCCCGCTCCACGGTGGCCGTAGCGCACGCCGTCGTACCGGGCGAGGTTGCTCGAGCACTCGGCCGGCGCGATCAGGTAGTACGCGGACAGCGCGAGATCGAACGACGGCAGCGACACCTCGCCGGCGACGGCGCCGAGCCCGGTCAAGGTTTCGATGGCCTCCCGCACCCGCGCCCCCACGCCGGGTTGCGTTCCCTCCCCGAAGCCCTCAGCCACGACACCGATCCGAAGGCCTTCGACCCCGGCACCGAGTTCGGCGAGGTAGTCGGGGGCCGGCTCCGGAATGCTCGTCGAGTCCTTCGGGTCATGCCGGGCGATCGCCGACAGAACCAGCGCGGTGTCGCGCACATCGCGCGCGAATGGGCCGACCTGATCCAGAGACGACGCAAACGCAATGAGCCCGAACCGGGAGACGCGGCCGTAGGTCGGCTTCATCCCGACGACCCCGCACAGCGAAGCCGGCTGCCGGATGGAGCCGCCGGTGTCGGTGCCGATGCCGATCGGCGCCATGCCCGCAGCCACCGCCGCCGCGCTGCCACCGCTCGATCCGCCGGGTACGCGCGCGAGGTCCCACGGGTTGTGAGTGACTCCGAACGCCGAATTCTCCGTCGACGAGCCCATCGCGAACTCGTCCATGTTCGTCTTGCCGACGAGCACCGCTCCGGCGTCGTGCAAGAGTCGCGCCGCGGTGGCGCTGTAGGGCGGGACATAGCCCTCGAGGATCCGGGAGCCGGCCGTCGTGCGAATGCCGTCGGTGCAGAGGACGTCCTTGAGCGCGAGGGGCACGCCGGCCAGCGGTCCGAGCGGCTCTCCCGACGCTCGCCGGGCGTCGATCGCAGCGGCCTGGGCCCGCGCGGTCTCCGGAGTCGGCGTCACAAACGCGTGAACGTCGGACTCCAGCGCGTCGATGCGCTCCAGGTGCGCGTCGGCCACCTCGACGGCGGACAGCTTGCCGCTCGCCACAGCCGCGGCGATCTCCGCGGCACTCAACTCGTGAATGCCGGGCACGTCAGGACGGCTCCTCGACGATGCGAGGGACCTTGAATCGCCCCTGCTCGACCTCCGGCGCCGTGGACAACGCCTTCTCCTGGCTGAGGCACTCCTCGACGACGTCGTCGCGGAAGACGTTGACCAAGGGAAGCGCATGCGACGTTGGCGGAATGTCGTCGGAAGCGACGCCCATGACGCGCTCCGCGTGCTCGAGAATCACCGACAACTGCCGTGTGAAGCGGTCGATCTCTTCCTCGCTGAGCGCCAGCCGAGCCAGCCGGGCGACGTGCAGAACCTGCTCTCGTGAGATTGCCATGCCGCCGGGCAGTGTACCGATCGCCCCGACGTCGGCGTCGTCGGCTAACCGGCCAGGGCCTTGAGGTCCCCGAGGACCTCGTCGGTGTGAGCGGTGACGTCCTTGACGCGGTAGGCCTTGCGAATGACCCCGTCGGGATCGATGAGATACGTCCGGCGCTTGGCCCACTCGGGCATGGGCTCCTCCGGAGCGCGCAGCGTCTCGTAGAGGGCGCCGACTTCCCGCTCGAAGTCGCAGAGTAGACGGAAGGGAAAGCCCTGTCCCTCCGCGAAGGCAAGGTTTTCCTCCGGGGTGTCGAACGAGATCCCGACGATCTCGGCACCGGCCTTCTGGAACTCGGGGGCTCGATCACGGAACCCCTGGCCTTCCACCGTTCAGCCGGCGGTCGCCGCCTTCGGGAACCACCAGAGCACCACCCATGACGGCCGGAGATCGACGAGCGACACCGGCCGGCCGTGCTGATCCGGCAGGGTGAACTCCGGCGCGACGGTTCCCTCAGCGAGCATTGCCCGGCATCCTAACGCCGAGCAGCTTGAGTAGCTCCTTCTCGTTCAGCGTCGTGACCCCGAGCGTCTCCGCCTTGCCGGCCTTGGATCCCGGGTTCTCCCCGACGACGACGTAGTCGGTCTTCTTCGACACACTCGAGGTCACCTTGCCGCCGGCCTCCTCGATCGCCTCCCCCGCTTCTTCCCGGGTCATGGATTCCAGGCCCCCGGTCAGCACGAAGGTCTTGCCGGCCAGCGCCCCCGTCTTCGCGCGCTTCCGCGGCGCGTCGGCCGTCCGAACCCCCGACGCGCGCAGCTTCTCGAGCACCGCTCGGTTCCGCGGCTGCGCGAGGAACTCGTGCACCGAGTGCGCGATGACGCTGCCGATCCCCTCGACCGCGGCGACGTCGTCCTCGGAGGCGGCCTCGAGCGCGTCCATGGACCCGAACTCCCGCGCCAGCGTGTTCGCGACGCCGCCGCCGACGTGCCGGATCCCGAGCGCGGTCAGCAGTCGCGCGAGCGGCCGGTCCTTGGAGGCCTCGATCGCCCGCATCAGGTTGCCGATCCGGCGCTCCTTCCACCCTTCTCGGCCTTCGAAGTGCTCCGGTCGCAGGGCGTAGACGTCGGCGACGTCTGAGAGAAGGCTCCGGTCGATGAGCTCGGCCAGCGTCTCGTACCCGAGGCCTTCGATATCCATGGCTCCCCGCGCTGCGAAATGGAACAGCCGCTCGTGACGCTGCATCGGGCAGTCCACCCCGGTGCAATAGGCGACCGCCTCCCCCTCCTCGCGGACGATCTCCGAACCGCAGGACGGGCAGGATTTCGGCATCCGCCAGATGCGCGCCCGTGCCTTGCGCTTCTCTTTGATCGGGCGAACGACTTCCGGGATGACGTCCCCCGCGCGGCGAATCACCACGGCGTCCCCGGCGCGGACGTCCTTGCGGTGGACCTCGCTTTCGTTATGCAACGTCGCCGTCGTCACCGTCACCCCGCTCAGATGGACCGGCTCCAGCACGGCAAACGGGGTCACGGCTCCCGTTCGTCCGACGTGCACCTCGATTGCCTTGAGCCGCGTCTCGGCCTCCTCCGGCGGGTACTTGAAGGCGATCGCCCAGCGGGGCGCCTTCGCCGTGTGTCCGAGCTCCTGCTGTTGAGGCATCCCGTCGACCTTGACGACGACCCCGTCGGTCTCGTAGTCGAGCCCGCGCCGCTCCTCGTTCCAACGCTCGATGTAGACCCAAACCTCGTCGAGGCTCTTTGCGGTTTCGGTGGTCGGGGCCACGCGCAGGCCGGCCTCACGCAAGTACGCGAGGAAGTCTGATTGGGCGAGAAACCGCCGACCCTGCACCAGCCCCGCTCCGTGAGCCCAATAGGACAACGGCCTGGACGCGGTGACGGCAGGGTCCTTTTGCCGCATCGTTCCGGCCGCCGAGTTCCGCGGATTGGCAAAGGGCTGATTGCCCTTCGCGATCAGCTCGGCATTGAGCTGTTCAAAAGCCTTAATGGGCAGAAACACCTCTCCGCGCACCTCAAGGAGCCCCGGCGGGGCGGAGTCCAGGAGCCGCATGGGGATGCTGCGAATGGTCCGGAGATTCGCCGTCACGTCCTCCCCGGTGACGCCGTCTCCGCGCGTTGCTCCCCGCACGAAGACACCATTCTCGTATACGAGCGCGACCGCGACACCGTCGATCTTCAGCTCGCAGACATAGGACACGTCGGCCCCCACGGCTCGTGTCACGCGGTCGGCCCAGGCCCCCAGCTCCTCCCGCGTGAAAGCGTTGTCGAGTGAGTACATCCGCGCGTGATGCCCGACGGGAGCGAAGGCGTCCGCCGGCGCGGCCCCGACGCGCTGTGTCGGTGAATCCGGCGTGACGATTCTGGGGTAGCGCTCCTCCAGTTCCACCAGTTCTCGGTAGAGCGCGTCGTACTCCGCGTCGGAGATCTGCGGGCGATCCTGCACGTGGTACAGATAGTTGTGATGAGCGAGCTGCGCCCGAAGATCCTCCGCGCGCGCCTTCGCGTTGTTGAGGTCCTCGCGGGTACCCGGCACGTCCGGAACGCTAGCGCTTGCGGCGTGCCTTGGTTGTCCGGGCCTTGGACGGCCGCTTGGCCGCTCCGCGCCGGGCGCCGCTTCGCGCCTCGCTCTCCAGGCGAGCGAGATCGCTGCGGAGCGCCTCGAGCACTTCCCCCAGCGGGGCATATTCCTGCCGCACGGCAATCGAGAAATGACGGATCGTCTCGAGGTCTGGCAGGCGCACGTCGTCCACGTCTAGCCTCCTGTAGGTCGGGCAGATTATACGGGGGCCGGCGCCTCGCGCAGCGCCGCCGCGATCCGGCCGCCGCCGAGCACCTCGTCACCCTCGTAGAAGGCCACCAGTTGCCCGGGTGCGATGCCCCGCTCGGGCCGGTCGAAGCGAACCACGGCGCGTCCATCCGCTTCGATTACGAGCGCTCCGGCTGCCGGCTCCCCGTGCGCGCGGACCTGGACGGCTACGCGAGTCGTCACCGGCGCACTCCCGGCGACCCACCGGACTTCCTTGGCTATCAGGCCGGTGCGCGACAGAAGCTCGGCGGGGCCAACGATGATGGCATTACCCGGAGCGTCGATGTCGAGAACGAATCGCCGCTGGGATCCGCCGAGCCCGAGGCCGCGGCGCTGGCCGACCGTGAACCGATGGATGCCGGCGTGCTCGCCGATCGTCCGGCCTTCCGGATCGAGGATGCGGCCCGGCTCTACCTTGGCGCCGGCCTGCTCCACGAAGCGCGAGGCCTCGCCGTCGGGCACGAAGCAAATATCGTAGGACTCGGGCTTGTCGGCCGTCCGCAGCTCCAGCGCGCGAGCGATTTCCCGAACCTCCGGCTTGGTCAGCGCGCCGACGGGGAAGCGCGCGAACGCAAGCTCTTCCTGGCCCAGCGTTGCCAGAACGTAGCTCTGGTCCTTACCTCGGTCGCGACTGCGGAAGAGCCGATGCCGGCCGCCGCCGGAGCGCACGACGGCATAATGACCGGTCGCCACGGCATGGAAGCCGAGTGCGCGCCCGCGGTCGAGAAGTGCCCCGAACTTGACCGTCTCGTTACAGCGGACACACGGGTTCGGAGTGCGGCCCCGCTCGTACTCACCGACGAAATCGGCGATGACCGTTTGCGCGAAAACCTCGCTCAGGTTCCACACGTAGAATGGAATGTCGAGAACCTGAGCTACCCGCCGCGCGTCGTCGGCGGCTTCGACCGTGCAACACCCGTGGACCCGGCCGCCGGCTTCGGCGGTCTGCGAGGCGAGCTTCATGTGCACGCCGGTGACCTCGTCGCCGCCGGCAGCCAGAATGGCGGCGGCAACCGAGGAGTCGACCCCGCCGGACATTGCCACGAGCACCTTCATCGCCGCAGCCGCTCCACGGCAGCACGCACGGCCGTAACCGCATCGTCTAACTCACGCTCGGCAGTCTCGGGCCCGAGGGTGAATCGGAGGGAGCCCGTCGCCAGCGACGCCGGCACTCCCATGGCCAGCAGCACGTGGCTCGGCTCGCTCGAGCCGCTCGTGCAGGCACTGCCGCTCGACACGGCGATGCCTGCGGCGTCCAGGAGCAGGATCAACGGCTCTCCCTCTACGCCGGCGATGGAGACGTTTAGGTGGCCGGGCAGGCGATCGGCCCCGGCGCCGTTGACCTGCACGCCCGACACGGCGGAAAGCAGTCGCTCCTGCAGGCGGTCGCGCAGCGCACGGACGCGGGAGGACGCCCGTTCGCGCTCCTCCACCGTCGCCGCGACGGCGGCGCCGAATGCGGCGACGCCTGCCGGGTTGTATGTCGAGGAGCGGACACCGCGCTCCTGGCCCCCCCCATGCAACAGCGGCACGATCGAGACACCGCGCCTAACGATCAGGGCCCCCACTCCCTTCGGGCCTCCGATCTTGTGCGCAGACAGAGAAGCCAGGTCCGCTGCAGCCGCCTGGACCGGCAGATAACGAAACGCCTGGACGGCGTCGGTGTGAAAGCGGGCGCCGGCCTCCCCGGCGATCGCTGCGATCTCGGAGACCGGCTGAATCGTCCCGACCTCGTTGTTCGCCCACATGACGCTGACGACCGCCGTCCGGCGGTCCACGGCCGCGCGCAAAGCCTCTAGATCGAGAACGCCGTCGCCGTCCACGCCGATGGTCGTGCTCCGAAAGCCCGTCCCGGCAAGCCACTGCGCCGTCCGAGACACCGCCTCGTGCTCGGTTGCCCCCACGACGATCCCATCGCGCCCTTGCGGAAGCGCGTGCCAGGCGGCGCCCTTGAGCGCAAGATTGTCCGCCTCCGTCCCGGAGCCGGTGAACACGATCTCCTCAGGCCGGGCCCCGGTTGCCGCTGCGATCGTGTCCCGCGCTTCATCGATCGCCTTGCGCGCCTCCCGTGCCGCCGCATAGAGGGAGGACGCGTTGGCGAACGATCCGGCGAGGAACGGCTCCATCGCCGTTCGGGCCTCGGGCCGCAGCGGAGTCGTCGCGGCGTGGTCGAGATAGATTGTCGTCGGGGTTTGCATCGGTCTCAGCGTAGCGCGCGAAACGCTCAGCGTTCGGCGAATCGGTTGAACATCCCCCCGGCATTGGCTCGCTTGGAAGCGATCTCGTCTTGCGAGGCAAGCACGAGCTGCGTCGGCGGGACGTGCCACCGGGCATGTTCCTCGTAGATCCCGATGACTTGGCCGGGATCGTCGGTTTTCATCGCAAGGTAAATCATGAATTCCGTGGTCGACCCCTTCAGCGTCAGCTCAAGTTGCCAGTCGTGGGTCCGCGGCGTCAACAAAGCAGCGGTGTCGCGAAGGTCGAAACGCACCGTGGATCGATTGAGGTTGACCCTTCGCAACCAGGCGCCGCGCCGCACAGTGGGCCCCACGCGCGGCACATCGCGCCCGCAGTTTGGGCAGGTCCGGTTCGTGAGTCCGCCGAGCGCCAGGTCTCCGGACCGCCATCGCGGCGCGCCGCCGCCCCGAAACACGAGCGGCGTGACTACGATCTCACCCGGAGCCTCGTCCTCAACGGGTGCGCCGGTCTCCGGGTTCACCACTTCGACGAGATCGAGGTCGGGATAGGTGTGAAAGCCGAAGGTCTCCGTCTTTCCGGCCGGCACCGGACACTCGCCCCACAGGACACGGCCCTCAGCGACACCGTAGGCCGCGGCGATCCGCGCCTCGGGCGCTCCGGCGTGGATCAACGCTTCCCCGGTTCGCTCCCGCTCCGCGCGCGTGAGGGATCGGCCGACTGCCAGCACCAGCCGCAAGCCGGTCAGGTCGATGCCGGCTTCCGCTGCCGACGCGGGAAACCCGGCCGCCTCGTCCGCCGGCAGCGCGACGATCGACGGGTTCAGCGTCAGGAACGCGTTGCGCAGCCCGTCCACCCTGCCGGCCTCGCTCCGAGCGTGCAGTGAAGTCATTCCGACGCCGTGCGCCAGGTAGAAAAGTCCCCAGTAGTCGAGGGTAGGACCGAAGGGCACGAGATTGAGCAAACGATCCTCGCGGTCCATCCCCGTGACGGTCGCCAGGCGCGCCGAGGCTCGCGCCAGCAGGTCCAGATCGTCCCGCGTGTAGGAAACCGGAACCAGGCCGCCCGGCCCCGGCACCATGTGCAGGTGCACCGAGCGCGAGGCCGCCTCAATTTGGAGCCGCTGGACCTCCTCGCCGTGAATCAACCGGGCTCGCGCCACCCGCATGAGGACGCTGCGGTCGCTGAAACGTTTCACGCCCTCCGCGGTACCGTGGGAAACAAAGGACCACGGCCCTTCTGGGTTGCGGACCTCATCGAGGAGATCGCGACGCATCGACAGCGGAACGCGATTACGGAAATCCTCGACTCCGCGAAGAGTCCGGGCATCGACCCCGTGTTGCGTCAACCGCGCTCGCGCAAACGGGATCTGCCCGAGCTGCATCTGCACGAGGGTTTGCTTGATCAGCGCGTCTTGGACGCGCCGGACCTCGGCCGGCGTTCGCTGGTCCCAGGAGGAGGCCACGGCGCACATTGTACGGATGTCGCCTCCACCCGGCGGTAGGGGCCGGGTGGAGGCCGGCGGGGCGTCCGGGGGTAGAATCCCCCGACCATGACCGAGGCCGAGCCGCGGACGGTTTGGGGGCCGTTCGCCGGCGACCTCCAGCCGACCGGCGAAAGAACTCTCCCCGGGATTCCCGAGGAAAACTACTGGTATCAGCGCCACGTCGCGGCCTATCGGTTCGCCTCAAACCTCGTGGAAGGGCGGGAGATCCTCGACGCGGGCTGCGGTGAGGGTTACGGATCGGAGATCCTCACAGCGTCGGCGCGCGACGTTGTCGGCGTGGACATCGACGCCGACACGCTGGTGCGGGCCGGAAGGCGCTACCCGCGAGCGCGGTTCGAGCGCGCCGATCTCCTAGAGCTTCCGTTCCCCGACGCCTCGTTCGATGCCGTGGTTTCCCTTCAGGTGATCGAGCACCTGAGCGCTCCCAGGGCCTTCCTCGCCGAGTGCGCTAGGGTCCTTCGGCCGGCCGGGCTTCTCGTCCTGTCGACGCCCAACCGGCTGACCTTCTCGCCCGAGGGACCACGCAACCCATTTCACGTCAACGAGGTTTCGGAACCGGAGCTTCATGCTCTGTTGTCGACCGCCTTCCGCGTCGAGCGCACGCTGGGCTCCTTTCACGGCAGCAGGATCCGGCGCACCGAGCGGATGCGGCGCAGGTCGTTTCCGGAGATGCTGCTGGACCGTCCGGCGCCTGAGTGGCCGCGGTGGCTGCATCGCGCCGTCGGCCGGATCGTGCCCGACGATTTCGAGATCCGCGACGTGGGTCTCGACCGGGCTCTCGATCTCCTTGCCGTCGCCCACCGCTAGAGGAGACGGCCATGCGGGTGCTCATGCTGTCCTGGGAGTATCCGCCGCGCATCATCGGCGGCCTCGGACGCCACGTCTACCGCCTCAGTACATCGCTCGCCGCCGCAGGCCACGACGTCCATGTCGTCGCTCGCGATCATCCCAATGCTCCGGCCGAAGAGTTCTCCGAGGGCGTCCACGTGCTCCGCGTGTCCGAACAACCGCCCGTGGTCCCCTTCGACGATCTTTACCCGTGGGTTCTGGGATTCAACATCGCACTGATCCAGCGCGCTACGAGTCTCTTGCTCGACACCGACGTAGACATCGTTCATGCGCACGACTGGCTCGTCGTTCACGCAGCCGCGGCTCTCCGTCAGACATTCGGGCTGCCCCTGGTTGCGACGATTCATGCCACGGAGTACGGCCGAAATCTCGGCAATCTGCCAACGCCGGTCAGTCGCCTGATCCATCAAGCGGAATGGTGGCTCACCTACGAAGCCAGGCGGGCGATCACCTGCTCGAAGTACATGCGAGACCAGGTCCTAGACTTGTTCCGTCTGCCGTCGGACAAGATCGATGTCATTCCAAACGGCGCGGATCTCGAAGCGTTCTTGCCCCGATCCAGAGACAGGATTTCACGCGAGAAGCTGATCGTCTTCGCCGGTCGCCTCGAATACGAGAAGGGCGTGCACACGCTGCTCGAAGCAGTCCGGCTTATCTCGGCCCGACTCCCCGTCCGGCTCGTGGTCGCCGGAACGGGGACCCACGAGGCTGCTCTCCGACAGCTCGCGCACCGCCTCGGCGTGGCGGATCGCGTGGAGTTCACCGGATTTCTCGACGACCGGCGCCTGATCGAAACCTACACGGAGGCGGATCTGGCCGTCGTCCCATCGCTGTACGAGCCCTTCGGCTTGGTCGCGCTGGAGACGATGGCGTGCGGCACCCCGTGCATCGCCGCCGATACCGGGGGACTCCGTGAGATCATCGACCACGAGATCACCGGCCTGACCTTCACGCCTGGAGACGCACACTCCCTGGCCGGCACCATGCACCGTCTGCTCACCGACGAGCGCCTCGGCCACCGGCTTACGATGGAGGCGCGCCGGGTGCTCGGCCAACGGTTCTCGTGGGCGACCATCGCCACGCGGACCGCCGACACGTACGAACGCGCGCGCCGGGAAGAGGATGAGCTCCGGCGCCTCCAGCGTCCGGACGAGCGCCCGCCGCTGCGTGCGCTCCTTGGATCGACTCCCGGGGGTGGCGTACAGAGCCGGCGCCTACCGGCGTTGCCGGTCGATGCCACGCCGCTTTAGCACCCGAGCCGGAACTCCACCAGACACAGATCCCGCCGGCAGATCCCGCCCGACCACAGCATTTGCCCCCACTACACAGCCGTCTCCGATGGTGACGCCCCGAAGTACCGTGACCTTCGTCCCGATCCAGCAATCGCGTCCGATCGTCACCGGCGAAGTCACGATCCCCTGTTTGCGGACCGGCTTTGCGGGATCGTCGTAACGATGATCGAAGTCCGACACATAGACATCGTCGGCCACGATGGTTTCTGGGCCGACCTCGACGTCGAGATAAGCGTTGATCGTGACCGATCCCCCGAGAACAACCTTGTCGCCGATGCGGATGTTTCCTTCATGGCACCGAATGGAGGTCCCCCGTCCGATCCAAACCCATCGACCGATCGTCAACCGCCCCAACCCACGGCGTGCGAACAACTCTACGTTCGGAGCGAGAAACACAAACCCTTCCGTTCGAATCTGCGGGTGCCGGATCTTCAGCCACACGTAGCGCGCGGCCGGCATCCAATAGTGCGGACCCAGTAGTCGATGGCGCCGAGCAAAAGCGAGTGTGGCCGCAAGGCCTTGCCGGCCGCCCCGCGCCCCGCCCGAGAACGACTCAGGGTGGGCGCCCGGCGGCGCGGCGGGGGCCGATCCGGACGCACTCACGGGGCCGGCGGCTCCGGGGGACGCTCCGCGTAGAGCAGCAGGTTGTAGAAAAGAGGCGCCGGGACGATCCTCCGTACCACCGAGTCGTCCAGGCGGTGCAAGGCGACGTAGCCCCGATACGCGAGATGGGGCCACCACTCGCCCAGCCGTCCAGGAGCAGCCAACGCCTCGATCGTCCGAACGCTCCACCCGAACAGCCCGCTGACGAGCTCTTCCGTTCGCACGCGAACATGGCGGAACCCGGCGGCGTGCACGGCCTCCCTGATGTCGTGAGGGTGGAACTCGTGCAGGTCTACGTGGGCTTCGAGTGCGGCCTCGGGATCCGCGGACGGCCCGCTCCGGGCCAGCCACTCGCCGGGCAGCACGGCGGCCAGCGTTTTGAATACCCGGGCGGATCCCCGCCGCGCCAGCCCCACGAGAGCATGGCCCAGTCTCGTCGGCTCTCCCGCCACCACGAGCGCCCCTCCCGGTCTAAGGACCCGGCGGGCCTCCCGCAACGCCGCGGGAACATCGGGAAGGTGATGCAGCACCGCGTGTCCGATCACGAGATCGAAGCTTGCATCGGCGTACGGCAAGCATTCCGCGTCGGCGGTGGTGACCGCCACCTCGAGGCCAACCCGGTTTCCGTTGCGGCGGCATGCCTGGGTCATTCCCAGCGAGATGTCACACGCATACGCCGACTCCGCCAGCCCGGCTTGCCAGAGATTGACGATGAAGAAGCCCGTGCCGCATCCGATCTCGAGGACCCGCGGGTAGCTGCGCTCCGGAGCGACGCGGAGAAAACGGTCCCGTGCGTAGGCGATACACCGTTCGTCAAACGATATCGACCACTTGTCGTCGTAGGTCGAGGCCTCCCAATCGTGATAGACGGCGTTGGCGACCTTGGGATCACGCTCCGCCTCGCTAACACGCTCGGCCGTCGCCCCTTGAAACGACATGCTGCTAGCGGCCCACGAACTCGGCCTTGCCCGGCCCTTGCTCGATGAACGAGCGCATGCCGATCTTCTGGTCCTCTGTGGAGAAGAGCGCGACGAAAACCTCGCGCTCTACGGCCAGACCCGTGACGATGTCCTTGACGCTGCCACGGTTGATGGCCACCTTGGCCGCCCTCAGCGCGACAAGCGGACCCTTCGCATAACCTGCTGCCGTTTCGAGAGCCTTCGCGTAGACCTCGTCGGCAGCAACGACGGCATCGACCAACCCAATGCGCAGCGCCTCGTCGGCCTTGACGAAACGTCCGGAGAAGATGATGTCCTTGGCCCGCGCCGGTCCAACCAACCGCGGCAAACGCTGCGTGCCGCCTGCCCCGGGAATAATGCCCAGAAGAATCTCCGGCTGACCGATCCGCGCATTCTCGGCCATGATCCTGAAATCCGCGCACATCGCCAGCTCGCACCCTCCGCCGAGTGCATAGCCGGTGATGGCGGCCACCGTCACCTTGGGAATGTCCTCGACTTGGGAGAATACCCCCTGCAGCGCGCCCATCCGATTCATCATTTCCAACGGGCTGCGTTGCACCATTTCCTTGATATCGGCGCCTGCGGCAAAGATCTTCTCGCCGCCGTAGATGACGACGGCGCGGACGTCGTCGTTGAGCGTCACCTCACGCGCAACTGCTTCTAGAGCGGTGACGAGCTCCGCGTCGATTGCGTTCATCGGCGGCCGGTCGAGCCGGATGGTTCCGACGCCGGTGTCCTTGTCGATCTCCAGACGCACGTATTCGGCCACGCGTCACCCCCTCCTCGGCGAGGCGAGAATTCTAGCAGGGCAGATCGGCGGTCAGACGCCTGTGCGACGTTGCGCACGCGTGAGCTTTGCAGAGGGAAACCAGATCCGGATCAGCAGTCCATCTTGAACCGCTTCGAGTCTCAACTTGCCACCTTGCATCGCCGCGATCCCACGAAGGACGCCCATGCGGGCGTCGCGTCGCCGGGCCGCCAGCGATTGCGCAGCCACCGGCACGCGCACAACGATCTCTCCGCCGTCATCGGAGGGACGAGCCCCCACGGTCGCACGTCCGCCCTCTTCCCCAAGTCGCACCGCAAGAGCCAGTGCACTCTGCACCACCTGCATGACGGCTTCGGGATCCGCCGACACGGGAACTGCCTCTCCCACATCGAGGGTCACCTTCATCCGGAGTCTCTGAGCTGCCTGAACGAGGGTCTGCGCCAAATCGACGCCGCGCAGCAGCGGGCCGCGTTCCTCCAGTTTCATCGCCGTGCACACTTCGCCGGCGAGAACGCCGATCTGGTTGATCTCCGATTCGAGCATTCGCACGAGGATGTGTTCCGACGGCGGCCCCTCGTTTGCGTCGCCTCGCAGAAGGGCGGCAAGGGCTCTCGTGGACATCAGCAGGTCTCGGAATTCTCGCTCGACATGCCGCAACGCATCGCCGTGCAACGGCGATGCGTGCTCGCGGTGATGCGCTTGGGATATGGCCACGACGAGGACCCCTTGGTCGCCTTGAACGGATGTCCCGACCCGGTCCCCGTCGATCGGTTCGGCTCTTGCCGCTAGGTAATCCCAGGAGAGGAGTCCTGTAAAGGGGGGATTTTCGCGATGTTCAGCGCGAACCCGCCCAATGCCTTCGCATCCTTTCAGGATGTTTCGGGCCAAGCTTTCGCCAAAGCCCCGAGAGCCCGGCTCAAGGGCGTCGAGACAACTCCGAACCTCTCGAGTGCCGCCGCAGAGTTCGCGACGCGGTCGGAGCACCACGCGTCCGCCAGCACTCTGGGCAGCGACGCGGGGTGGCGGCGCAGAGCGTTCCGGCTCCGGGCGGTCGCCATTTGCACCAGCTCTTCGTAGGTGACGACGTCCGGTCCCCCGAATTCCCAGATCCCCTCCACGGGCTCCCCTCGCGCATCGGCCCGCGCGAGCACCTCTGCCACGTCGGCGGCCCATATGGGGTTGAACCGTTGCGTTCCCGGAGCCAGCACTTGGGGAGTGCGCTGCTGCCCGGCGGCACGAAGCGCAACGCCCAGGGGGCTGTCACTCCCCAGGACCGGTGCGCATCGCACGATGGCCGACTGGAACCGGCTTTCGGAAACGACCGCCTCATCGGCTCGCCCCCGCGACCGGAGGAACGGATTCGACGCCTCCGTGGCCGCGCCGACGTCCGAGAGCGATAGAAATCTGGTAACCCCGGCGCCGGCGGCTGCGATGAGCGAGCAGGATGTGGTCTCTTCGTTCCACCATTCGAGGGATCTTCCCTCGGGTGGCCGGGCGCCGCCGGCCAGATGGACCACGGTATGCACCTGCTCCATTGCCGACTCCAGGCGCCCGACATTTTCGAACTCTCCCACTGCAACATTGCAACCGGCAGAGCGAAAGCTCTCCTCGTCCCGGTCCACGTAGACGCGGACTTGCGCTCCGTCGCCCAATAGGATGCGCGCCAGTCTCCGTCCGACGTCGGTCGCCGCCCCGACGAGAAGGACCGGCACTAGAAGCGGGGCGCCTCGCGATATTCGCCGAAGACGTCGCGGAGGGTTCCCACGATCTCCCCTTCCGTCGCAGAGGCACGGACGGCGTCGACGATGAGCGGCACGAGATTGTCGCTTCCTCCGGCCGCCCGGCGAAGGGCCTCCAGCGCCGTCCGAACCGCGGAGGTGTCCCGGGCTTCCCTGCGTTCGGCCAGCGTTCCCCGCTGCTCCCGCTCGACCTCTTGCGAGATTCGCAGTGTTTCCAGCTCTCGCTCGTCGGGCGACGCGAATTCGTTCACGCCGACGATGATCTTTCTCCGTTTCTCGACCAGACGCTGGTAGCGAAACGCAGCGTCGGCGATCTCTTGCTGAAACCAGCCCTGCTCGATGCCGGCCAGTACGCCGGGCAACATCCCCCGGTCGCCCCCCAAGCGCTCGATCTGGCGGAAGTACTCCTCCGCGCGCTCTTCCATCTGGTTGGTCAGAGACTCCACGAAATACGAGCCTCCCAGCGGATCGATGACGTTGGCCACACCCGTCTCGTGCGCGATCACCTGCTGGGTCCGAAGGGCGATCCCAGCCGCCTCCTGCGTCGGAAGAGCCAGAACCTCGTAGAGCGCGTTGGTGTGCAGCGACTGAGTGCCGCCGAGTACGGCCGCAAGCGCTTCGATCGCCGTTCTCACCACGTTGTTGTACGGCTGCTGCGCGGTAAGGGAGACGCCGGCTGTTTGCGTGTGGAACTTTAGGGTCTGGCTCTTCGTCTCCTTCGCTCCGTATCGATCGCGAAGCCACCGGGACCAGATCCTGCGGGCGGCTCGGAACTTGGCGATCTCCTCGAAGAAATCCATGTGGGCGTCGAAGAAGAAGGACAGCCCTTCGGCAAAACGGTCGACGTCGAGGCCCCGCTGCGTGCCGAGCTCGACGTAGGCGAAACCATCGGCAAGGGTAAACGCAAGCTCTTGCGCGGCAGTGGATCCGGCTTCACGTATGTGATAACCCGACACGCTGATCGGGTGGTACTTGGGCACCTCCTGCGCACAGAACTCGATGAGATCGCCGATCAATCGGAGATGGGGCTCCGGAGGAAACACCCACTCCTTCTGGGCGATGTACTCCTTGAAGATGTCGGTCTGCAGCGTTCCGTCCAGCGTCTTCCAGGCGACGCCCTGCCGCTCGGCCGCAACGAGATACATCGCAAACAAGATGACCGCCGGTCCGGAGATCGTCATTGACGTCGAGATTCCCCCGAGGGGAATGCCGGCAAACAGCTGCTCCATATCCTCGATGGAGTCGACCGCGACCCCGCAGTGGCCGACTTCGCCTTCGCTCCGGGGATCGTCCGAGTCACGACCCATCAGGGTGGGCATGTCGAAAGCAACTGAGAGACCCGTCTGGCCCTGGTCGAGCAGAAACTTGTAGCGCTCGTTCGTCGCTCTGACGTCGCCGAATCCCGAGAACTGACGGATGGTCCAGAGCCTGCCTCGATACATCGTCGTGTAGACCCCGCGCGTGAACGGATAATGGCCGGGCTGGCCGAGGTCCCGGTCGGCGTCAAAGTCTTTGAGGTGCTCCGGGGTGTACAGCGGCTCGAGATCCTCACCGGAGAGGGTGTCGAAATCGACTTCGCGCTTCTTCGCGCGCTCGTACTCGTCTCGCCAGTGCTCGTAGCTCGCCGTCATGATCTCCCCGCCGCGCTCATCGAAGTTGCGCCAGCAGTTTATCGGCTGCCGCATAGGGGTCGAGCCGGCCCGCGGCAACCTCGCCGGCAAGCTCGTCGAGCAGCGCGGTGGCGCCGATCTCTCCGATTGCCCGCTGCATCTCTGTGAGAGCCAGGGCGGCCACCTCGCGAGCAGCCCGGCGCCTTCGGCGGGCGGCCAGCCCCCCATCGGCCTCGAGCATCGCCCGGTGTGATTGGACCGCGTCCCAGACCTCGGGTACCCCGGAGCCGGTCTCCGCCGAGCAGGAAACGACCGGCGGCCGCCACGGCCCCGGCGTTCCGAGGTCGAGCATCTGCTGGATGTCGCGAACGGTTTGTGCGGCTCCGTCGCGGTCGGCCTTGTTGACCACGAACACGTCGGCGATCTCGAGCAAGCCCGCCTTGTTCGCCTGGACCGAGTCGCCCATCCCCGGGGCCAGAACAACGATCGTCGTGTCGGACGCGTGTACCACCTCCACCTCCGCCTGGCCGACGCCGACGGTCTCCAGCAGAATCACGTCGGTACCGGCAGCGTCGAGAATCCGCAGGGCGTGCGGGGTCGCCCACGCCAGCCCGCCGAGCCGGCCGCGCGTCGCCATAGAGCGAATGAAGACCTTCGGATCGACCGCATGCTGCTGCATGCGCAGGCGGTCCCCGAGCAGCGCCCCGCCGCTGAAGGGGGAAGAGGGATCGATGGCCAACACCCCGACCCGAAGCTCGCTCGCGCGCAAGACACCGACTAGGCCTGCCGTGAGTGTGGACTTCCCCACGCCCGGCGAACCGGTCAGTCCCACGGTGTACACACCCCGTTGAAGCGGACCGATCGCACGCACAACAGCTGCCAGAGCGGGCGCCTCGTCCTCTACCAGAGAGATCAGCCGCGCCACCGTCCGGCGATCTCCGTTCTTCAATCCTTGAACCAAGGCGTCGATGTCCACGACCGACATCTTACGAGGGAGCGGCTCGGGCGCCGTCGCCCTCCGGGAGGCCGGTAATGCGGTAGCTGGCGCTTGCCCGGTAGCGGAAGTTGATCGAGATGAGCACGGCGACGAAACGCTCGACGTAGCCCGAGTTCTCGAGCGACCCGCCGTCGATCGGCCGCATCCCCGGGATCTGACGGATCAGGCCCATCACGATCTTTTTCGCACCCTCGTCGTCCCCCGTCACGATCGTGTCGGCCTCGATCCCATGGGCAAGATCCGAGAATCGCTTGACGTTGATTTCATGTAGGGCGCTCACCACGCGTGCGTCGGGCACGAGAGCCGCAACCTCTTCGGCAAGAGAGCCCGCTTCGGGAGCGTCTACCGTCGCCGCCCTCTTGGCGACACGGATTGGATTGGCGATCGACACGACCACCTTTCCGGCAAGCTCCTCGCGCAGAGACTCGACCGTCGCGCGCTGAACATCGAAGGGCACCGTCAGGAAGACCACGTCGGCACCGTCGAGTGCTCGTTGGTTTTCTCCCGAGCTTGCGGAGGCTCCGGGGACCGCAGCGAGGACCGCGGCGCGGATCTCCTCCGCATGCTCCGGCCGCCGGGAGCCGACGACGACTTCATGACCCGCGCTCGCAAAGCGCTCGGCCAGACCGAAGCCGGCCGGGCCGGTGCCGCCGACGAATGCGATCCTCACGACACCGACAAGAGGCCCTGAACGCGGCGGACGAGCCCGGGGTGCTTCAGCAGGCCGCGTACGAGGATCCGGCGTCGCAGGATGTGTCCGGCAACCATCCGTCCTTCCCTGGTCGCCGCATCGGGGAGTCCGAAGCGGAGGGGGACCGTCGAGAGGCTGAGAAGATCGTCGGCGTCGGCCACTATCTCGACCTGGGGTCTGGGATGCGGCGCGTTTCCGATGCGAACGCTCCGGCCGTCGAAAGCCAGGCCGACGGTGGCCCCGGCGTCCCGCGCCCGGATCGTGACCGTCCCGCGCGCTCCGTCGATCAACCGTCCTCGCCCGGGATGAGCCTCCAAGTTCGAACGGATGATCCCTGCGATCATCTCGGCAAGTCCGGCGAGGTCGGCGGAGGCGAGTATGCGGTCCATGCGGTCCTAACTCTCGTCGACGAACTCGGTGGGGACATGTGCGGCAAGGTTCACAAGCTCATTGGCGGCCCGCACATACTTCACCAGCGTAGCCAGGTCTCCCTTGAGCTTCAGGCGACCCTGCATCATGCCCTTGATCGGGTCGAGCTCTTTCCTGATCACTTCTTTCCACCGGGAGTACGGGGCACGAATGACGAACTTGGCCCGGTCGCCCTCATCGGCGGGGACGCCGTAGCGTGAGTCTCGACATTTGCCGTGCCAGAGATCTATCCACGTCCAGACGTCCTCGGGAACACCTTTGTCGGGCTCGGCTTCGAACACATAGGCCACATCGCCTTCCCACGTCGCGGCGGCCTCCTCGTAGTCTTGCGATCCGTTGATCCGCTCGACATAGGCATCGAGCCACTCTTTGCTCGGAAACAGCGCCATGGCGCCTCCTCCCACAGCCGGCAGGCGGAGTCTACCGGCCGCCGCCGGGTTCCCGCGATCAGCCCTTGACCAAGGGAAGATCCAGCCGCGTGTCCGACAGCAGTTCCAGCTACGTCCAGGTAAAGACGATCACCGTGAAGCCGACCGCATTGAAGAAGGCGT
Source organism: Actinomycetota bacterium (assembly GCA_046713235.1). GTDB lineage: Bacteria > Actinomycetota > AC-67 > AC-67 > AC-67 > JBKKBZ01. The sequence continues at coordinate 23,195 of JBKKBZ010000118.1, forward strand.
GACCTACGATGTTGGTGAGCAGGGAACCCCGGCGCTCGAACGCCTTGGCCAAGATGTAGCCGAGAACCCCGATGGGCAGATAGAAGACCGGCGAGATGTGAGCGAGGGCGAAGAACCCGGCCGAGGCAGCCGCGCCGATCCCAATGCCCCATCGCCGGCGGAGAGCCTGATAGAGAAACCCCCGGAAGAACAGCTCTTCGGCGATAGGTGCGAGGACCACCACCGTGATCCCAGTCACGACGATGAGCGCCGTGCCCGGCCGGTCGAAGGCGATTTGCTCCGGCACCTTGACGGTTCGGCCCAGGATCAGACGCGAGAGAAAGAATGTAAGTGGAAGGAGCACCCACACCTGGAGCGCGAGCCCCAACAGACCCGAAAGCAAACCCCACCCCACGTCGCGTTTCGGCGCGCTCGGATGCCAGCCGAGAGCATCGACTCCGCGTCCATGTCGAAGCCGGACCCAACCGATCACCCAGATGGCCAGCGACAGCTGGATGGCAACGAGCGTGAACGCCGTAGCCCCGTCGCGCTTGAGGCCGAGCGAGGCGATGAACGAGACGACGGCCGCAGTCGCGAAGGCGAGCAGCCAGACGACGAGGGCTTCCCATCCCCGCCACGGAACCTCCGGCCGGGCAGCCGATTCCCGATGGGGCTCCTCGGGAAGCTCGGCTCCACATCGAGTGCAGAAGCGTGCCGAACCGGATCGGGGGCTCCCGCAGGCAGGGCAGATCCGCGGCTCCGGCCGACCGTCCGCGCTCACGCACCCATGCCTTGCAACTCGCGTTGCTTGTCGGTCACGCGGACGATCGGAGCACCCAGTCCCGCGAGCTTGCCTGCGAGGTCCTCGTAGCCGCGATCGATGTACTCGATCCCGGCGACCTCGCTGGTGCCCTCCGCAGCCAGCGCCGCAATCACCAGCGCAGCTCCGGCGCGAATATCGGGGGATCGCACCGGGGCGCTTTGAAGCCGGGGGCCGCCGCGCACGATGGCATGATGCCCTTCCGTCCGAATGTCCGCACCCATGCGGATCAGCTCCTCAACGAACATGAAGCGGCTTTCGAACACATTCTCCGTAGCGATGCTTGTGCCGTCCGCCAGGCAAAGCAGCACCGTCATCTGAGGTTGGAGGTCGGTCGGAAATCCCGGATACGGAAGCGTTACGAAGTCGACGGGATCGGGGTGCCCTCTCATGGCGACACGGATCCAGCCCGGTGAGACCTCCACATCCGCGCCGGCGTCCGATAGCTTTGACAGGAGGAGCTCGAGATGCTCGGGGCGGGCGCCGTCCGCCGTCACATCCCCCCGTGTCGCCGCCCCAGCGATCAGATACGTGCCTGCTTCAACCCGGTCGGCAACCACCTCGTGATCGGCCGGCACCAGGGCATCGACGCCCTGAATCTCCAGGGCAGAGGTTCCCGCGCCGGCTATCTTGCCACCCATCGCGTTCAGCATCGCGGCGAGATCGGCAACCTCGGGCTCTCGCGCGGCATTCTCGATGAGCGTCGTTCCCTTCGCCAAGACTGCTGCCATGAGCAGGTTCTCGGTGGCGCCCACCGAGGGAAACTCCAGGAGTACTCTCGTGCCGATCAGGGCTCGTGTGCGCGCCTCGAGGTAACCGTGATCGGTGGAGAACTCGACGCCCATACGCTCTAGCCCCCGCAGATGAAGGTCGATCTTTCGCGACCCGATGTTGCACCCCCCCGGCATAGCCACCCGAGCCCGCCCCGTGCGCGCCAGCAGTGGCCCGAGCACGACGATCGACGCGCGCATCTGCCGAACGAGGTCGTAAGGAGCTTGGAACTCGAGTCCCGGCGGACTATCCACGGTGACCTCGTCGCCGTCGAACGCAACCCCCGCGCCGAGCCGCTCGAGCACCTTGGCCATCGTTGCAACGTCCGCGATGCGCGGGACGCGTTTGATGCGATACCGTCCCTCTGCGAGCAAGCAGGCGGCGAGAAGCTTCAATGCAGAGTTCTTGGCTCCGCCGATCGAGACGTGCCCGCGCAGCGCACGCCCACCCGTGACGAGATAACGGTCCACATGCGAATTCTAGACGGGCAGCCGGGCGCGCGAGGGCAACCCTGCTACATGCGCTCGGCGAGGTGAACCTGTTCCATCGCACGCGCACGCGCGAGACGAGCCTTCAACCCGCCGGCTTCAGTCTCCGTCGCGGTACCCAAGGCGCGCTCTATCTCGCCGATCTGCCCCCGCACCGCCTCGATGTCGATGTCCTCGGGTCTCGCGACGTACTCGGCAAGGACGATCACCGTGTCGTGGTTCATCTGTAGAAATCCACCGTCCACGGCCATCACGTCGCGGCGCTCACCACGCACGATGGTGAGCGGCCCTGCTCCGAGGGCGATCAAGACGGGAGCATGCCCGGCCATGATGCCGATATCGCCCTCAATGCCCTTCGCAATGACGAGGGTCGCATCATCGGCAACCTCGACTTCGCGGTCGGGCGTGACCACCTGAACGGTAAGCGGCATCAGGCGCCCTCGACTCCCATCTCGCGAGCCTTCTGGTGCACCTCGTCGAGGCCTCCGACCATGTAGAACGCCTGCTCGGGAAGGTGATCGAGGTCGCCACGCGCCAGCGCCTGGAAGGCCTCGATGGTCTCGCCGATCGCCACGTACTTGCCGGCGATTCCGGTGAACTGTTCGGCCACGAAGAACGGCTGGGACAGAAACTTCTGGATCTTCCGCGCGCGGGTAACTATGACCTTGTCTTCCTCGCTGAGCTCATCGATCCCGAGAATCGCGATGATGTCCTGCAGGTCCTTGTAGCGCTGGAGGATCTGCTGGACCTCGTGTGCCGTCTCGTAATGCTGCTCGCCGATGTGGCGCGGGTCGAGGATCCGGCTCGTCGAGTCCAGCGGGTCCACCGCGGGATAGATGCCGAGCTCGGCGATCTGACGGGAGAGCACGGTCGTTGCGTCGAGGTGGGCGAAGGTCGTGTGCGGGGCCGGGTCGGTGATGTCGTCGGCCGGAACATAGATCGCTTGCAGGGACGTGATCGAACGGCCCTTCGTCGAGGTGATCCGCTCCTGCAGGTCTCCCATCTCGCCGGCCAGCGTCGGCTGATAACCCACGGCGCTCGGCATGCGGCCCAGCAGCGTCGAGACCTCGGAGCCGGCCTGCACGAAGCGGAAGATATTGTCCACGAACAGCAGCACATCCTGGCGCTGGACGTCGCGGAAGTACTCGGCCATCGTCAGGGCGGCCAGGCCAACGCGCAGCCGCACGCCGGGCGGCTCGTCCATCTGGCCGTAGCAGAGGGCGGCCTTGTCGATCACTCCGGATTCCTTCATCTCGAGCCAGAGGTCGTTTCCTTCGCGGGTCCTCTCCCCAACACCGGCAAACACGGAGACCCCACCGTGCTGGGTCGCGACGCGGTTGATCATCTCCATGATGACGACGGTTTTGCCGACACCCGCGCCGCCGAACATGCCGATCTTTCCGCCCTTGACGTAGGGCTCGAGGAGATCGATGACCTTGATTCCGGTCTCGAACATCTCCGTCTTTGGCTCGAGGTCCTCGAAGGCGGGCGGGTCGCGATGAATCGGCCAGCGCTCGGTCACAACCGTGTCCGGTGCATCCAGCGACTGCCCGATGACGTTCCAGACATGGCCGAGGGTAATGTTGCCGACCGGCACGGTGATCGGCTGCCCGGTGTTGTGCGCAAGCGCTCCCCGGCGAAGGCCGTCGGTCGGCTTCATGCAGATAGCGCGCACGGTGGATTCGCCGACGTGCTGCGCGACCTCAGCGACGATCGTGTCGCGCTTTCCGTCGATCTCCCGGTCGATTTCCAGGGCAGTGTTTACTTCGGGAAGGTTCTCGGGCGGGAACTCAACGTCGACGACCGGGCCGACGATCTGGATAACGCGTCCGTCGACGCGGGTCTGTGTCTTATCGGCCGTCGCCGTCACCTCGCTCATCAGGTCTCCCCCTCAGACGCCGGCCCGTTGGCGTTCGGCCTGCTTGCGCAGTGCCTCCGCCCCGCCGACGATGTCCATGATTTCCGTGGTGATCTCAGCTTGACGGGCTTGGTTTGCCACACGCGTTAGGTCTCCCAGCAAGTCTTGAGCGTTCTCGGTCGCCGTCTTCATGGCTCGCCGCCTCGCGGCATGCTCGCTGGCGCTGGATTCGAGCAGGGCCGCGTAGACGACCGTGATGACGTACCGCGGCAACAGGAGTTCGAGGATGGCGCCCGGCTCGGGCTCGAACTCGTAGAGAGGCGGAATCACGCCTTCCTGTCGCACCATCTCTTCTTTGGTGATCGGAAGGATCTGTGTCGCCGTGGCGCGCTGGACGCCGGCGGACTTGAAGTCGGTGTAGGCCACCACGACTCGGTCGGTCTCGCCGGCGACGAACTCGTCGATTAGGCGGCGTCCGATCTCCTCCGCGGCCTCATAGCGCGGCGTGTCGGAGACGCCCTGAACGCTCGAGGCGATCTCGTAACCGCGAAAGCGGAAGTAGGACAGCCCCTTCTTCCCGACGAGGTGGAGCCGCGTTGTGTGTCCGGCGGATTCGGCCTGCTTGATCATGCGCTCCGCCACGCGAATGACGTTCGAATTGTACCCGCCGGCGAGCCCTCGATCGCTGGTCACCACAAGCACGCCCTCGCCTCGGATGGGATCCCGGGCCGCTAGGAGCGGAAACTGCGTAGCCGCTTCGGGAATGCCCGACAGCTCACGAAGCGCCGACTGAATCCGCTGGGCGTAGGGGCGTGCCGCCTGGACCCGCTGCTGGGCTCGGACGATTCTGGACGCCGCAATGAGCTCCATTGCGCGCGTTATCTTCATCGTCGACTGGACGCTGCGAATACGGCGCCGGGTCTGACGGAGCTTCGCGCCCACGGCTCGTTACTCCTTCGCGTCCACGCGCTCCCAGCCGACGTTGTCATCGCCGTCAGGAGCGGCCGCGACCGCGGTCGGAGAAAAGCCCTTGCGAAACTCTTCGATGCCGTCACGAAGCTTCTTCTCGAGGGCATCGTTGAGATCGCCGGTCTGGGTAAGGTCACGGCCGGTGTCGGGCTGGCGCGATCCGAGGTAGTCCAGAAGCTCGGACTCGAAACGCTTGACGTCGGGAATCGGGACGTCGTCGAAATAGCCGTTGGTCACCGCGAAGATGCTCATGACCTGGTGGTCCACGGGCATCGGCCGGAATTGCGGTTGGATCAGCAACTGAACGACCCGCGCACCTCGGTCGAGCTGTGCTTGCGACGTCTTGTCGAGCTCGGAACCGAACGCAGCGAAGGCCTCCAGCTCGCGAAACTGCGCCAGGTCCAGCCGGAGTCTTCCCGCCACCTTCTTCATCCCCTTGATCTGGGCGTTGCCGCCGACGCGCGAGACGGAGATGCCGACGTTGATCGCCGGCCTCACGCCCGCATAGAACAGATCGGTAACGAGATAGATCTGTCCGTCGGTGATTGAGATGACGTTCGTCGGGATGTACCCCGATACGTCGCCGCCCTTCGTCTCGATGATGGGCAGCGCGGTCAAGGATCCTCCGCCGAGCTGGTCGGAGAGCTTTGCCCCACGCTCGAGGAGCCGCGAGTGAAGATAGAACACGTCCCCGGGGAAGGCCTCGCGGCCGGCCGGCCGGCGCAGCAACAGGGAAATCTCCCGGTATGCCTCCGCTTGCTTCGACAGGTCGTCGTACACAATCAGCGCGTGCTCCCCGTTGTACATCCACTGCTGGCCGATGGCCGATCCGGCATACGGGGACAAGAACTTGAACGCCGCCGGGTCCGATGCCGGGGCCGACACCACAACCGTGTACTCCATCGCGCCGTTGTCCTCCAGCGCCTTCACGACCTCGGAGACCGTGGATGCCTTCTGCCCGATGGCCACGTAGATGCACTTGACCTGCTTGTCGGTCTTCCAGAGCTGACGCTGGTTGATGATCGCGTCCACGGCGAGGGCGGTCTTGCCGGTTTGACGATCACCGATGATGAGCTGGCGCTGACCGCGGCCGACCGGGGTCATCGCGTCGACGGCCTTAACGCCGAACTGCAACGGCTCCTTCACCGGCTGACGCTCGACGACCGACGGTGCCTGGATCTCCAGCGGACGGAACCCGGAAAGCTTCGATTGATCGAGCGGCCCCTTGCCGTCGATGGGGCGGCCGAGCGCATCCACGACGCGGCCGAGCATCGCATCGCCCACCGGTACGGAAAGGATGCGGCCGGTCAGCTTGACCGGCATGCCCTCCTCGATCTTTGCCGCCGCGCCGAGGACGACGACGCCGAGCTGACGCTCCTCGAGGTTCAGGGCCAGCCCGAGGATGCCGCCGGGAAACTCCAGCAACTCGTTCGCCATGCACTGGGGAAGCCCGGACACGAGCGCGATGCCGTCGCCGGCCTGCAGCACGCGGCCCACTTGCTCCCGCTCCATCGTTGGATGGAAGTCGTCTACGTACTTCTTGAGGACGGAGGAGATCTCCTCCGGTCGGATTACCAGCTCGGCCATCTCAATCCCTTCATCACCGTGATAGGTGTTCCTTCGCCATTTGGAGACGGCGACGCACCGTTCCATCGAAAACCTGATCTCCGACGCGCACGAGCAGACCGCCGACGATGCTCGGGTCGACGAGCACCTTCACATCGACCTGTTTGCCCGTCGCGCGGGCGATCGCCTCACGCAGCCGCGACCGCTCCTGTTCGCCGAGCGGAACGGCGCTGCGAACCTCTGCGACAGCGTGCGCGTGCTCCCGCGCCGCAAGCTCGACCACCGCGTCCGCGATCTGCGGGATCTCTCGGGCCCGTCCCTGCTGCACGATGAACCCGATCAGACCGATCGTATGCGGCGATGCCTTGTCGCCGAGCAGCTCGGCGATCATGCGCGACCGGTGCTCGGCCGGAAGTTGCGGGTCGAGAAGCGCGTCGCGCAGCCGAATCTCTCGTTCCACGGCTCGCGCGAACCGAAACAACTCGTCTTCCACCTGTTCGAGGACGCCCTCGGCCTGCGCGACGGTGAAGATCGCCGTCGCGTACCCGCGGATCGCCGCCTCGGCCATCAGTTCGTCGCCTGCCCGTTGCCGAGCCGGGACAACTCGTCGATGGAGCGTTCGACCAGCGCCCGCTGGGCGTCGGGACTGGCCAACTCTCGCTCGATGACCCGCGTCGCAAGCGTGATCGACAGGTCGCCGATCGTCGCACGGAGGTCCTGGATGGCACGGTCGCGCTCGCCGGCGACGTCGGCCTTGGCACGCTGAACGACCTCCTGCGCCTCCTGCTCGGCCCGGCGGATGAGGTCCTGCCGCATCGACTCGGCCGTCCGCTTCGCCTCGTCGATGATCCTCTGTGACTCGGTTCGAGCCTCGGCCAGCTGCGCCCGGTAATCGTTCAGCAACCGCTCGGCTTCCTGTTTCGCATCATCGGCCGATTCGATCGACTCCCTAATGCGAGCCGCACGGGCCGCCAGCGCCTCGTTCATCTTGGGAAAGGCGAACTTGAGCATCGCGAACAGAAGGAGGCCGAAGGCGATTGAGCCGAACACCAGCTCCGGAGTATGAGGAAGGATGACGCGCGCTGCCTCGTCCTTCCCACCGGTGGCTTTCGCGACCGCCAGCAACCACTGCAGAGCCAGAGTCATGGCCGCCTCCTACGTGCTCGGAATGATGAAGAAGAGCACGAACCCGAACAGGGCGAGCGCTTCGACGAGGGCAAAGCCCAGGAACATCACCGGACGCACCAGCCCGGCCGCCTCCGGCTGGCGTGCCATTGCCTCGATCGCCTTCCCGAAGATGATGCCGATGCCGATGCCGGGCCCGATCGCGCCAAGCCCGTACACGAGACCCTTGCCGATAGGAGCGAGCGACCCACTCAACTCGGCCAGCAGACCCAACAATGCCATATCCCTCCCCTTTCGCTAATGCTCCGGGTGCGCCGCACCCGAGATGTAGACGGCGGTCAGAATCGTGATGATGAACGCTTGCATTCCACCGACGAAGATCTCGAATCCCGTGAGGACGATGCCGAGCGTCAGCGGCAGGACGAAGAACACCTTGCCCAGGATGTCTCCCTGAAGGAACACGTACGTCCCGAGAAACAGCACGGCCAGGATCATGTGCCCGGCCACCATGTTGGCGAAGAGCCGGACCGCCAGCGTGATCGGCCGGACGATGAGCGTTGAGAAGAACTCGATCGGCGTGAGGATGATGTAGATCGGCTTCGGGACACCCGGCGGGAACATGATGCCCTTGAAGTACCCGATGAATCCTTGCTTCTTGATCCCGATCCAGTTGAAGATGAGCCAGGAGAGCAGAGCCAGAATCGCAGGGATTCCCATCAAGCTCGTGACTGGGAACTGCGCTCCCGGAATGACCGACAGCAAGTTGTTGAACAACACGAAGTAGAAGAGAGTGGCCAGGAAGGGCAACCACCTGTGCGCGTCGGGCCCGAGAACCGGAAGCGCGATCTGGTTCCGAATGAAGTCCACCGCCATCTCGGCGACGTTTTGCGCACCTTCCGGTACGAGCTTGGGCTTCGAGAACGCCGTCACGAAAAACACCATCAGCAGCGTCGTGACCCCGAACAGCAGCAGATGCGGATAGGTAACATCGAGTCCGCCGATCTGGAACAGCGGCTCGAACTCGAACAGCTCGTTGACGGTCGGTGCCTCAAACGCGAGCGTCACGGCGTCTCCTTGTCGTTAACTGCAGGCGCGGGCGAGAACGCCAGGGCGAGCCATGGTGTCTTGGTGTAAAGGCGGCACTCATACGCAAGCAGCGCGGCCACCCCGAGGCCGAAGGTAACGGCGAACGTCGGATGGTCGATGGAGTCCACGCCCCGCAACGCCGCGAGCGCTGCGAGAACACCGGCCATCCGAATCGCATAGGAGGGCATCGCCATCGCTGGATAGTAGAAGCGCCCGCCGCGTGCAGCCCATTCGAGCACGAACCCCGACACCGCGAAATTTGCTAGGACGATTCCGACCGCGGCCACCGCCGCCAGCGCGCCCTCCGATCCGCGCACGGCGAAGGCGATCCCCGCCACGACGGGAGTGGCGAGCATTCCGGCTCTCAGGCCGCCGCGCACCATCCGTCTCTCACCGCTCACGACTCCGACTCTCCCTTTCGCTGCGTTTCGACGGGCAGCCCCATCGCCCGTCGATAAACGAGATAAACGCCTGCTCCGGCTCCGATAACCATCCCGATCGCGAACAGCACCGGCTTGGTATCGAATACGTGGTCCAGTCCGTATCCGATCCCGGCCCAGACGGCGATGGCCGCCATCAATTCGGCCAGCAGGGTGTAGGCATCTCCCAACCCCTGCCACTGCCGTCCCGCGTCCTGGCTGGTTCGCGGCATTCTACCGGCCACCCCTTCGACGGTGTCAAAGTGCCTCAGAATCTCGTTTCCGCAGGTCAGAGGCCCTGTGGACCCGGTCATCCTAAGACCTTGTGAAAGATTTCTCAAATCAAGCGCGACCCCGCGCGGGATTCCTCGTCCTCACGCCTGAGGGATCTCTCCCCCGGTCATTCCTCCACCAGCGGGACTCCTGCCCCCGGATCGGGTTCCCAGGCAGGCTCGCGGCGCAGCAGCCGGGGAAGAATCAGCACCGCCGCGAGCCAGGCCGCCCCCATCCCGAATCCGGTCCAGCGCGCGACCAGACCACGTCCGAACGAGAGCGCGATCGCGGCACCGGCGAGCATCGCGCTCCAGAGGTACATCACGAGAACCGCCTGGCGGTGACTGCGAGCCATATCCAGAATCCAGTGGTGGATGTGCTGCTTGTCGGGGTGGAACACCGGACGCCGGCCGCGTACGCGCCGGAGAATCGCGAATCCTGCGTCGGCCAGCGGAATTGCGAGGACGAAGAACGGGATAAGCACCGGGAAGATGTATCCCGCGAAGTCGGAGAACTCCGGCTCGGTCGTTCGACCCACGCCCGTCACCGTTGCACTTGCCAGCAACAGTCCGAGGAGCATGCTGCCGGAGTCGCCCATGAAGATCTTCGCAGGGTTGAAGTTCTGCCGCAGGAAACCCACGCTCGATCCGGCGATCACCGCCGAGAGCATGGCCGCCGTCGTTGGGACGTCGGGAGAGGCGCGAAAGGCATAGACGAAGAAAGCCGTGGCGGCAATGGCCGATACTCCGGCCGCCAGCCCGTCAAGCCCGTCGATCAGGTTCACCGCATTGATCATTCCGATCGTCCAGAACACCGTCAGGAGCGCCGATAGGTCGGTAGACAGCGAGATGATGCCGACCTTGGGGAACCAGAAATAGAACACCTGGACACCGCTGAAGATCAGGGCCCCGACTGCAACGAGCTGTCCGGCCAGCTTCTGACCTGCGGTGAGCCCCCGGATGTCGTCCACGATGCCGAGCACGAGCACGATAGTCGCCCCGATGAGCACGCCCACCGTCTCCGAGGAGACGCGGAAGAGATCGCGCGTCTCGGGCATGAGCCACGCCGTTCCGATTCCTGCCGCAAGGGCCAGGTAGATCGCCAGCCCACCCAGCGTGGGTGTCGGGCTGCTGTGAACCTTGCGATCATCGGGTACATCAATCGCGCCTACGGACATCGCCAGCCGCCGCACCAGCGGGGTGGTCAGAGCCGAGACGCCGGCCGCCACGGCAAAGATGATGACGTAAGGCTTCACGAGACAGGCGGCTCCGGAAATGCGGGAAACTTGGCGCACAGCGTCGTCACGCGTCCGCGTGCCGATCGCATCACGCCGGCGTCTCCATCGGTGGCGTGCAAGACGCTGCCGATGATCGCGCCGATCTCTTTCATCTCCTCAACGTCCATACCCAGGGTCGAGACCAGGGGCGTCCCGAGCCGGATGCCGCTGGCGACGCCGGGGGGCCGCGGGTCGAAAGGGATGGCGTTCTTGTTACACACGATCCCGGCCGCCTCGAGGCGGTGCTCGGCGTCGGTTCCCGTGATGCCTTCGGCGCCGAGATCGACGAGAAGCAGGTGCGTATCCGTCCCGCCGGACACGAGCCGGAACCCTTCCGCGGCGAGCGCTTCACCAAGCGCGCGCGCGTTGCGCACGATGCGCTGCGCATACTCCTTGAACTCAGGCTGCAATGCCTCCTGGAAACACACCGCTTTGGCCGCGACGACGTGCATTAGAGGGCCGCCCTGCATCATCGGGAACACGGCGCGATCGATGGCCTTCGCATGCTCCTCGCGACAGAGGATGAGTCCGCCACGCGGCCCGCGCAGCGCCTTGTGCGTGGTCGCCGTGACGACGTCCGCGTGGGGGAAAGGGTTCGGGTGCACTCCCCCGGCGACGAGTCCGATGAAATGCGCCGCGTCGACGAGAAAGATCGCTCCGACCTCGTCGGCTATCTCCCGGAACGGCTTGAAGTCGATGATGCGCGGGTAGGCGGTGGCTCCGGCGACGATGACCTTCGGGCGATGCTGCTTCGCGAGGTCGCGCACCTGGTCCAGGTCGATGAGCTCGTCGTGCTTGCGCACCTCGTAACCCACGACGTTGAACCACTTTCCGGTCACGTTGACCGGTGACCCGTGCGTAAGGTGCCCCCCATGCGCCAGGCTCATACCGAGGAAGGTGTCCCCCGGCTTCATGAACGCCGCATAGGCGGCAAGGTTGGCCTGCGCGCCGGCGTGGGGCTGGACGTTGGCGTGATCGGCGTCGAAGAGCCGCTCCGCACGCTCGCGAGCCAGCTCCTCCGCGACGTCGACGTATTCACAGCCGCCGTAGTACCGCTTGCCCGGGTAGCCCTCTGCATACTTCGCCGTCAGGGGCGAGCCGAGAGCGGCCAGCACGGCCGGGCTCGTCAGGTTCTCGCTGGCGATGAGCTGCAGATTGGTCCGCAGCCGGTGGATCTCGTCCATGATGGCCCGCGCGATCTGCGGATCGGTTTCCTCTAGTTGCCCCCAAGAAGGCCCCCAATAGGTCACGCGTTCTCCTTCCCAAGTCGCTCTTCAAGGTCGGCGATGTTTGCAAGCCGAGCAGCGTGCCGCCCGCCCTCGAACGCGGTCGCCAGCCAGGTCTCTAGTATCTGGACGGCCACGGCTTCACCAACCACTCGCGCACCCACGCACAGCACGTTGCCGTCGTTGTGCCGGCGGTTCACCTCCGCCGTGTAGATTTCGTTGCATACCCCCGCCCGAATGCCGCGGAACTTGTTCGCCACGATCGCCTCGCCGTTGCCGCTCCCGGCGACGATAACGCCCCGCTCGGCCCGCCCGTCCACGACGGCTCTGGCGACGGCCTCGGAGATCACCGTGTAGTCGGCGGGCTCGGCGTCGGAGTCGACGCCGCAGTCCAGGACGTCGTGCCCGTGCTCGGCGAGCCAGCCGTGGAACAGCATCTTGTACCGGTACCCGGCGTGGTCCGAGCCGAGAGCGATCTTCATGAGCGTTCCTTCGCCGAGGCCCCAGCCAGTTCGTTCACGATCGAGACGAGGCGCTGCGCGATGAAGTCGGCAACGTGCTCGTAGTCCTCCGGCGTGCCGCCGATAGGGTCCGGCACGTCGTCGCCGAGGGTGGCGGTCTTTCCCGCGGCGTCGGGCGCCAGAGCAAGCACGTGGTCGCGATGCTCTCGCGTCATGCAGACGATGCGCTCGGCCCGGCGAATCAAGGCCGGCGTCACCAGCCGGGCGCGGTGCCGTGCCAGATCGAGCCCGCGCCGGGCCATCACCTCCACGCCGTCCGAGCTGGCCGGGTTGCCGTCGTAGGCGTGCGTGCCGGCGGACGAGACGACTATGTCGTGTCCGGGCCCGAGCCGCCGGTCGAGAGCGTCGGCCAGCAGCACCTCGGCCATGGGGCTCCGGCAGATGTTGCCGTAGCAGACGACGAGGATCTCGCGCATGTTCGCCGGCTCTCGTGGAGGGTTTGTTGATCTGCCGTTTCACTCTACCGGAGGTCTATGGAGGCCGCGCCCAACGCGGCTGGTTGCCGCGGGAGCCGGACTCTCGCTCATATAGTCCTTCAGGCATGCTAAAGGCGCGCCACTCGTTCGACCGCAAAGACGATGTGAATAGCCAAGCTAGTCGGAGGATCCCTCGGTCAGCGCGCGGTAAAGGCGCTTGGTTCCCCCGAAGATCCCGCGCCAGCCGAGCCAGCGCCCGTCCGAGAAATGTGCCTCCGAAATGTCCCCGCCGCGTTCGAACTCGACGATCACCCAGTTGCTCAGCAGGTCCATTCCCATCCGGCCGTAGCGCACGGCTCGGATCACCGGAACCTCGAACGACGCCTTTCGTCCGGCGAACTCCAAACGGCCTCCGTCGAGCATCGTCAGCGTCCCTCTGTCCTCGAACGTGAACATTCTCCCGCGCCTCATCAATCGCTGAGGCTTGGAGCGATACCAGACGCCTTCGAACGACACCGGGTCGCTCACGCCTCGCCGTCCCCGGCGACGACATCTTCGATCTCCGTCGCCGCAATGGTCCCCTCGCGCAAGACCACGGGCGAGGGCCCAGTCAGATCCACGATGGTCGAGGGGACGTCGCCCGCAGCCTTTCCTCCATCCAGGTATACCGCAACCTTGTCTCCAAAACGCTTCGCGATCGCGGCCGCCGTCGCGGGAGTGGGCTCGCCGGTCACGTTGGCGCTGGTGACGGCCAACGGACCGACGGCTTCGATCAGCGCGACGAGGTGATCGTGGGCCGGGACGCGAATGCCCACCGCGCCCTGGCCGTCCCCGAGATCCCAGGCAAGGCCGTCCGCGACGGGAAGCACGAGCGTCACAGCTCCGGGCCAGTACGCCGCAGCCAGCTGCTTCGCGCCGTCCGGAACGACCGAGCACAATGCCCACGCCTGATCCGCGGAGGCCACCATCACCGGAAGTGGAAGTCCCCGAGATCGGCCCTTCACGCGAAACACCGCCTCGGTCGCAGCAGGCTGGAATGCGTCGGCCGCCAGCCCGTAGACGGTGTCGGTCGGAACGACCGCCAGCTCGCCGGCGCGAAGTGCGCGCGCGGCCTCGGTCAGCGCCTTCCTTCGCGACCTTGCGAGCTTGTGGATCTGGGTCACCGGAGCCGGCCGCCTAGCAACCGAGCCAGCGCCCCTCCACCACGCGAGGCCGCCCCGCGAGGTCGTCGACCACAATGACTTCTGTGTAGCCGAGCATGGTGAGAAGCTTCTCGACACGTTCCGCTTGGGGCGGCGCCACCTCGAGGATTAGCCAGCCGCCGATCGCCAGCCAGCGTGGGATATCCTCGAGCAGCCGCACGACGACGTCCAAGCCGTCCGGGCCCCCGGAAAGCGCTTCGCGCGGCTCGTAGCGGCGCACTTCATCGGGCAGGCCGTCGATCTCGTCGTCGCGGACGTATGGCGGGTTCGAAACAACGACGTCGACCGCACCGCCGAGCGCAGGATGCAGCGGCTCGAAGAGATTTCCCGGTAGCAGCGTCACCCGCAAGCCGGTGCGGGCGAGGTTCCTCAGACACCAGCCCCGCGCCGCGGCCGATGTTTCCGTCGCGAAGACCCGAGCGGCCGGAACCTCCGCGGCCATTGCGAGCGCGATCGGGCCGCAACCCGTTCCGACGTCGACCACCGTCGCGCGTTTTCCCACACCTCGGGCATGCAGAATGGCACGCTCCGCGAGTATCTCCGTTTCGGGGCGAGGTACCAGACATCCCGGTCCGACCTCAAGCTCGAGTCCGCGGAAGTCAACCGTACCGAGCACGTAGCCGAGAGGCTCGCGGCGGGCACGCCGGTCGACCAGCTCCCCGAAATGAAGGCGCTCATTCTCGTTGAGTTCGCGTTCCGGGTGCGCGAGGATCCCAGAGCGGCCGTTTCCCAGCACGCGGGCGAGAATCCACTGGGCATCGCCCTTCGGCGTCTCGACTCCGGCCGCCTGCAACCGCGATTCCGCTGCCCGCAACAGATCCCCCGCGGTCGAAACGGCCTCGGGTGTCATCCCGTAGCGCTTCCCTGCAGATGAGCGGCGCGCTCATGCCCTCGGAGGGCCTGGATGATGTCGTCCAGATCTCCCGCCATCACCTCGGTCAACTTGTGCAGCGTGAGCCCGACACGGTGGTCGGTCACGCGGTTCTGGGGGAAGTTGTACGTTCGGATCTTCTCGCTGCGATCCCCGGTCCCCACTTGCGAACGGCGTTCCGACTCGATTTTCGCGCGCTGTTCCTCGCGGGCGCGGTGCAGCAACCTCGCACGCAAGATGCGCATCGCTCGCTCCTTGTTTTGGAGTTGGGAGCGCTCCTCCTGGCAGGCGACGACTTCTCCGCTTGGCAGATGGGTGATCCGCACGGCGGAGTCCGTTGTGTTCACCGATTGACCGCCCGGTCCAGAGGATCGGTAGACGTCTATCTTTAGGTCGCCCGAATCGATGTGGATATCGACGTCCGCCGCCTCCGGTAATACGGCAACGGTTGCGGTCGACGTGTGGATCCGGCCCTGGGATTCGGTCGCCGGCACGCGCTGAACCCGATGCACCCCCGACTCGTGCTTGAGACGTGAGTACGCTCCCTTTCCCTTCACTGAGAAAGTGACCTCCTTGAACCCTCCGATGTCGCTGGCGTTCGCCGTCAAAGTCTCCGAGCGGAAGCGATGAGTCTCGGCGTAGCGCTGATACATCTCAAAAAGCTCCCGGGCAAACAACGCCGCCTCGTCGCCACCTGCTGCGGCGCGAATCTCTACGATGATGTCCTTCTCGTCAAGTGGATCCTTGGGGATGAGCATCTCTCGGAGGCGATCTTCGAGTTCGGCCGATTGCCGTTCGATGCCGGCGATCTCCCCACGAAGAAACGCTCCATGGGCCTCTCCGCCCTCGCGCAGCATCTCCTGCGCGGCGCCCGCGTCTCCCCGCAGGCGGCGCAGCTCGCGGTACGCGCTCACGATCGGCGCCAGCTCGGCGTGCCCTTTTCCGAGATCGCGCAGCCGACCCGGATCAGATGCGATCGCCGGGTCGGCGAGGCCGGTCTCGATATCGGCGTAGCGCCGTTCGATCTCGTCGAGTTTGTCGTACATGGTCGTCACCCGGTCTCCGGGCGCGCAGTCTATCGGAACCCGGCGAGCGACGTTCCCTCGCGCGTCACTCCGGCGGGGACGAGGCGTCCTCGCGCCGCACCGTCGGCGAAGGAAGGGGGGCTACGATCGCGCGCTCCTCGTCGGGAAGCACAGCCTCGAAGGCTCGAATCGCGACCTCGATCTGGTCTTCGGTCGGTGGCTTCGTGGTGATCAGCTGCAGCCACAGGCCCGGCTTCATCAGTCCCCGCACAATGAGGTTCTCTCCGCGTTTCGCTCCCAGCCGCAGTCCCTCGTAGGAGATCCCGGCGATCAGAGGGATGGCAAGAATTCGCTCCACGATTCGGATCGGCAGAGGCGGCTTCTGCAGGGCGATGTCCAGCACCGTGAAGACCAGCACCGTCAGCAGCATGACGATGATGAGGAAGTTCGTTCCGCAGCGCACGTGCAGCGTCGAGTACTTGTCTACTGCTCGCGGCTCGAGCAACTTCTCCCCGGCCTCATATGCGGCGATGGTCTTGTGCTCCGCTCCGTGGTACATGAACACCCGGCGAATGTCCTTCACGAACGAGATCGCCACGAGGTAGCCGAGGAACACCCCGATGCGCACGGCGCCCTCGATGAGGTTGCGGATCAATGTCGAGTCCGTGGTCCGCTTCTGAATGAAGCTGACTCCGACGGCCGGCAGGACGATGAAGATACCGATGAACATCACAAGGGCAAAGCCCATGGAGAGTCCCATCTGCTTGCTCGTGAGCTGTTCTTCTTCTTCGAGAGCCTGGTTCGCGGAGATCGACAATGCCTTGATGCCGATCTGCAGCGCCTCCACGAGCGCCGCGATCCCACGGAGGAACGGCTTCTTGAAAATCGGATAGCGAACGGCCAAGCCCTTGATCGCGTTCGTTTCGAGGTAAATCTCGTTCGTCGGACGGCGGACGGCCAAGGCCCAGGTGTCCTTGCCCCGCATCATGACGCCTTCGAGGACCGCCTGGCCCCCGTAGAAGTGATCGCTTTCGGCCGGCATTGGAATGGTTCCGCGTTACTTCTTCGCTCGTGGAATCGGCCGGTCCGCGTACCGCCTATTAAACCGCTCTACACGTCCGCCCACGTCGACCAGCTTCTGCTTGCCGGTGTAGAACGGGTGGCACTGTGAGCACAGTTCGACGTGGAGCTCCGGCTTGGTCGACCGGGTCTCGAAGGTGTTCCCGCAGGAACACCGCACCACTGCCTTCACGTAGTTCGGATGGATTTCAGCCTTCACCGCACGTCCCTCCCGAGGCCCGTCAATCGTTGACCGGCACCTTGTTGATCTCTCTCAAGAACTGCTCGTTCGACTTCGTTGCTCCGATCTTGTCCCGCAGGAGTTCCATCGCCGCGCCCGATGCCAGCGCGTGAAGCACGCGGCGCAGACGCCAAACTAGAGCAAGTTCCTCCTTGTCGTACAGAAGCTCCTCTTTCCGGGTCCCCGACGCCTCGATGTCGATAGCCGGGAAAATGCGCTTTTCGGCGAGCTGCCGATCAAGCCGCAGCTCCGAGTTCCCGGTGCCCTTGAACTCCTCAAAGATTACCTCGTCCATACGGGAACCGGTTTCGACGAGAGCCGAGGCGATGATAGTTAGGCTTCCGCCCTCCTCGATGTTTCGGGCTGCCCCAAAGAACCGCTTGGGAGGATACAAGGCGGTCGAGTCCACGCCACCCGACAAGATCCGGCCGGAAGCGGGTGCCGCCAGGTTATACGCCCTTGCAAGCCGGGTGATCGAGTCGAGCAGGATGGCCACATCCATTTTCGCCTCGACCAGCCGCTTGGCTCGCTCGAGCACCAGCTCGGCCACCTGCGTGTGATCGTCGGCCGGGCGGTCGAAGGTCGAATACACGACCTCCGCGGCCTTGACCGTCCGCTGCCAGTCGGTGACTTCTTCCGGCCGCTCATCGACAAGGAGAACGATGAGGTGCGTTCGCTCGTTGTTCGCCAGGATGCCGTTGGCGATCTGCTTAAGGATCGTCGTCTTCCCGGCCTTGGGTGGTGAGACGATCAGGCCGCGCTGGCCCTTCCCGATGGGTGCGACGAGATCCATGATGCGCTCGGCGATTGCCTGCGGTCCCCATTCGAGCCGGAATCGCTCGTCCGGGAAAAGCGGGGTCAGGTTCTCGAACTTCGGACGCTGGCGCGCGGTCTCCGGGTCTAGCCCGGCCACCGTATCGATTCGGAGCAGCGCGTGGTACTTCTCTCCCTCCTTCGGGATGCGAACCTGCCCGGTGATCTCATCGCCGCGACGAAGGGCGAAGCGACGGACCTGCGACAACGATACGTAGACGTCGTTGGAGCCGGGGAGATAGCCGTTCGTTCGCAGGAATCCGTAACCCTCCGGAAGAACGTCGAGGATGCCGGTGCGCACTTCCCCTTCGACCGACCCTTCGGCCTCGGCTATGAGCACGTCGTCTCGCGGCAAGCCGCGATCCGTGCGGTCGTTGCGCTCGCGCCCTCCGCTGCGGCCGCGTCCGCGTCGCCGGCCTCGCCCGTCGCGGTCGCGGTTATCCCGGCGATCGTTCGAGCGGGTCGGAGCGTCGTTCGAAGGAGAGAAGCGCGGTTGCGCGCGAACCGGTGTCTGCTGAGGCTGCAATGAAGCGGCCGGAATCGGAGCGGCCGGAATCGGAGCGGCCGGAATCGGAGCGGCCGGAATCGGAGCGGCCGGAATCGAAGCGGCCGGAACCGGAGCGGCGATAGCCGTAGGAGCAGTGGTCTCCGAAGGTATCACCGGCGCAGACTTTGCAGACCCGCCGTTGCCGGTAGTCGCCGCCTTGTTCATGATCGCACCGATCAGATCTGCCTTCCGCAGGCCACGGTGCCCGGCTACCCCCAGCTGCTGGGCGATCGCCTGCAACTCAGGCAGGACCTTGCCCTCCAAGATCCCGCGTTCGAGCATCCCCGCTTCAGACAAGGTCACTTCCCCCTTCCTGTCGGCGCCCCGTGAAGGGCGGCCTCATACGCTTTCCAGTCCCGCTGAAATCGCTCTAATCCCAAGTCCGTCAGTGGGTGCTTCACGAGCGCCTTGAAGACTTCGTAGGGCATCGTCGCAACATCCGCTCCGGCCTTGGCCGCATCGACAACGTGCTGTGGGCCTCGAAGCGACGCGGCCAGAACGAGCGTCTCGTAGCCCTGGATTCTATAGATGTCCACGATTTCCGCCAGGAGGCCGATCCCGTCGTTTCCGATATCGTCGATTCGGCCCAGGAAAGGGCTGATGTACGTTGCGCCGGCCTCGGCCGCCAGTATCGCCTGCGTCGCAGTGAAGCAGAGCGTCATGTTCGTCTTTATTCCCTTGGCGGTGAGTTGAGTGACGGCCCGGTAACCGTCGGGCGTAACTGGGCATTTGACGACGATGTTCGGCGCGATCCCGGCGAGGTGCAATCCCTGCTCAACCATGCCCTCGGTGTCATCAGCGGTGACTTCCCCGCACACGGGACCATCGACGACGGCGGCAATGTCCTTGAGCCGAACCTCGAAGTCGACCTTCTCCTTACCGACGAGGGTCGGGTTCGTCGTCGTCCCCCCAAGAACGCCCCACTCCGCGATCTCTCGGATCTCGTCGATGTTCGCGGTGTCTAGCCAGAGCTTCATGAAACTCCTCCTTGCGCAACTTGGTCGCCGCGTCGCCCTTCCGCGGCGTGAGTGGCTTTGGACACGACAAGCTCAATCACGGTGGCGAGCGTCGCATCGAGATTGTAGTTGGGCACGATGGGGACACCGTTCTGCAATGCCAGCGACTTGATGGCCCGCTGAATCCGGCGGATGTTCCCAAAATGTTGAAGATACCGCTCCACTGGTCTGGCGCGCGACTCGTGCGCCCGAACGTAGAAGTGGGAACGGTGAAGGGCTTCGTCGTCCACCGTGACCACCATCTGTACGACCACGGCGCGATGACCGTCCTCGGGCTTGATGAACCCCGGCACGACGTGCGCGCCTTCGATGATCAGATCCGTCTGTTCCATCACGGCGCGCTGGATCAGGGCGTTCACGCCCACCGCCACGGCGCTAACTTGCTGGCGGAAGCCGACCAGTACGGCGTCCTCACCGCGCTCGAGGCGCTCTTTCAGCATCTCGTCCGCGTTGAAGCTCGATGCAAACAGCGCCGGCATGATCTCCGGAGTGAATACGCCTTTCATGACCTCGCGAATTGCATCCGATGAGATAATCCGCACGATCCCCAGCCGTGCCGCCAGCTGTGTCGCGAGCGTGGACTTCCCGACCCCTGTGCCTCCTCCGATGAGAATCACCAGCGGAATATCCAGATCCCCGACGAGCTGCCACTGGAGATAGGATTGGGCGTACCGCTCTCCTGCCTCAGCCCTGATCGTGTCGATCGTGATCGCGCGCAGCTCCTGCGTCGTGACCGACGCCCGACCGAGTGCGCGGAGCCGGTCCTCGACCGCGTGAGCGACGTGATACGCACGGGCCGGCGACAGTCCCGCGGCCATGATTGCGTTCGCCGTCAAGCCCTTGGAGAAGGGCAAACCGTGCTCTCGATCGCTGATGATGATGCTTCCGAGGGGCGAATCCACGTCCCTCACCTCGACCCAGCCGGCCGGCCCTGAAAACGACTCGTCGCGAGAGTCATCACAAATTCAAGGGCATCGTCCAGATCATCGTCTAGCGCTACGGGTTGGTTGCCGGCAAAGACGATCTCGGCGCCGCCCTCGGCGGCTGCTCTCGTCGCGACATCGATGGCCGCTGCTTTCAGTTCCGTCACGAGGACCTCATACCTTCCTGCCGCTGCCGCCATGTCCGAAGCCAGGGCGCTTCGATCGGACAACCGGTGGCTGATTCCCACGACCTTCGCGCCGTGGATGCCCTCAAGGTGCTCTACCAATTTTTCACTCACGGATTCGGGTGCAGTCGTCGCATAGAAAACCGTCCGGCCGCTGATGGGTTGAACCGGCGTGGGGCGAAACACCGTTCGCACGATCCGAACGCCTCTGGCCAACTGCTTCAGGGAAGTGACGAGCGCGGAGAGATCGTGAGATGAAACGATGGGTTCCTCGCACATTGTAACCACGACGAGGTCGGCAAGCAATAGCCGGTATGACCCGACCCCGGCTCCGGGATTGTCGCCGGACCGGGTCACCAGGACGCAGGCATCCGCTGCCACGGGCGGCACGGCCGTCCCGGAACCTTCAAGCACGATCAGGCCGGGCGTCAGCTCGTTGGCCGCTTCGACCGCTGCTGCCACGGTGTCGTCGAAGGGCTGGCCGGTCATTCCCGCTCCGGCGCGCCGTGCTCCCACCGTCGCGACTCCCGCCATAACTGCGTCTTCGTAGAAGTCGCTGGCGGCATGCCCTCCCTCGCGCAGGACTTCGAGTAGCTCGTCGGAGGTCGGCCGGGCGCGATCTCCCCGCACGACCTTCGGCTCGGCGGGTCCACCCCGCCCCATAGCCACGACGACCGGAAAGAGCCCGCGCCGGGCGCCCGCCCGCGCCAGGTGCGCTCCGATTGCGGTTTTTCCGGCCCGCTTCGCGGAACCGATAACCGCTACCGAGGGAGCTTCACAAAGCCTCGGACGGAGTGGCGGCTCGAAGAAGAAACCGGCGCCACGGTATCCGGCTCCCCGAGCCAGCGCGATTGCGGCGAGACCGAGGCGACGCGTCTCGTCGACGACCGGAGCGTCGCAGAGATCGAGCACCTGAGCAGGTTGGAATTGGGCCAGTGCATCCTCGAGTGCCGCCCGTTGCCCTTCCCAAGAGGCGGCACTCGCCTTCACAAGCGGAACTCCGTAATCGGGGGTTCCCGTGACCTTCTCTCCCCCGCCGAGAAAGACGGCTCCAACGATCGAATGACCGGCCGCCTCCGCAGCCGAGAGAGCGGCACGGACGACCGGCGGATGGTGCTCGCCGTCAACCAACGCAAGTGTGCGAATCATCGTCTTTGACGGGGCCGGTGCCCTAGCGCGTGGGTTCCGGCTCCTGAATGAGCGGCTCCAGTTCACGGACGTATTGCGTTCCGCTCGCCAGGTCGAAGTGGGCAATCAGATCGTCGGAACCGAAGGGGTACTTGCGACGGATCTGAACATCGGTCCCCTCGAACTCGATGATGTTGTAGCAGGGCTTGGTGTGCCCGCGCAGGCGCGTCGTCGAACAGGTTCCCGCATTCGCGATGTACAGGTTCTCCAGCCGCCACACGTACGGAACGTGCTTGTGACCCGTCAGGGCGACTCGCACCCCGGCCCGGATAAGCAGCTCGAGAACGTCCCCCGCGTCGTTGATGCTGCTGCGCTCCCGTCCGGTGCCGGGAATCGGCAAGAGGTGGTGGTGCTGAACGTAGATCTTCAGCTCGGCCGGCTCGGCGAACTGTTCCATGAGCCACCCGTAGCGCTCCCGGCCGATCTGCC
Organism: Actinomycetota bacterium; assembly: GCA_046713235.1. Classification (GTDB taxonomy): domain Bacteria; phylum Actinomycetota; class AC-67; order AC-67; family AC-67; genus JBKKBZ01. The sequence continues at coordinate 45,487 of JBKKBZ010000118.1, forward strand.
CTTCATTCAGGTCGGGCTCGCTCGAGTCGCATCCGACGATCCGGGCTCCTCCCACGTCCATCGCCCAGAACCGCGGGCCGATCATCTCCTCGAAGTGTACGTACCCAACATTGCGTGAGTCGTGGTTCCCCGGCACAGCCGCTATAGGGCACTGCACCTGATGTAGGTAGGCCGCAGCCGTCTTGAATTCGGGCCTGAAACCCTCATTTGTGAAGTCCCCGGTGACGACGACCAGGTCCGGTTGCAGCTCGTTGAGCTCGAGGATCACGCGATTCATGAGGTTGGGGACGAAGTGCACCGATCCCACATGCATGTCGGAGATGTGTGCGAGCCGCATCAGGTCCCTGCCTTGCCGCGGTTGATGTCGGACATGCTCAGAGCTCCTCCATGATCACTCGAACGCTTCCCTGCCTGGAGAGCATCGTAAACGCCGTCATCTCTCCCTCGCGCCGGAAGGCCAGAGACAGCACGGAATCTCCAACCCGAAGATTCCGGAGCTCCACGACGTTGAGCCACGGGGGAAGAACCGGGTTGTTGATCGTGAGGAGGTTTTCGTGGGCTCGGGCGGACAGTCCCAGCATGGCTTGGAGCAAGAGGAACGGCGATCCGGCCGCCCAGGCCTGGGGTGAGCACGCGACGGGATAGGAAACCGGCCGGTTCGGCGTGCGGCGCGTGAACCCGCAGAACAGCTCGGGAAGCCGCATGTAGTCGGTGGAGATCGCCGCATCGAAGATCGCAGTCGCGATCCGATTCGTTTGCTTGTGGAACCCGTATCGCTTAAGCCCGGCCGCAACAAAAGCGTTGTCGTGCGGCCACACGCTTCCGTTGTGATAGCTCATGGGGTTGTAAGCGACGGCGGTCTTGCTCATCGTTCGCACCCCCCAGCCGGAGAACATGTCCGGCTGCAACAGCCGGTGGGCGACCTCCGCGGCACGTTCCGCGTCGAGAAACTCGCAATACAAGCCGTGTGCGGGATTCGAGGTGACGGTGTGCACTTGACGTTTGTCCCCGTCCAGTGCCAGGGCGTAATACCGCTCGTCTTCCATCCAGAAGGCGTCGTTGAAGCGCTTCTTCAGCTCCGCAGCTTCGACGCGAAGCTTCACCGCCCGGTCGGATCGCCCGAGCGATTCCAGGACGTCCGCAATTCTCAGCTTGCCGCAGTACACATACGCTTGAACTTCCGCGAGCGCGATAGGCCCTCGGGCGATGGTGCCGTCCGCCTGCACCACGGCTTCTCCGGAATCCTTCCACCCCTGGTTGTCGAGCCCGCGCGGAGACCGGCGCAGGTATTCGACAAAGCCGTCGCCGTCCACGTCGCCGTACTCGTCGATCCATTCAAGGGCTCGGTCCACGTGTGGCAGCATCTCCTCCACAAACGCCCGGTCGTTCGTCCATTTGAAATAAGTGCCGAGCAGCATTAGGAAGAGCGGGGTCGCATCCACGGTTCCGTAGTAAGGCGAATGCGGAACATAGAACGCGTTGGCCAGCTCGCCCTGACGAATCTCGTGGAGAATCTTCCCCGGTTCCTCGTCGCGCCAGGGATCCACCTGCCGGCCCTGGAAATGCGCGAGGAGCCTGAGCGAGTCTCGCGCCGGCGTCGTGTTGAGCATGAGGATCTGATGGGAGGTGAGCAACGCATCACGGCCGAAGGCGGCCACGTACCAGGGAATGCCCGCCGAGATGAACCTCCCCTGAGATGTCTCGGTGACGAGCGCCCGCAGATCTCGCTGCCCACGATGCAGCAGCGTGTTGAAGAGCTCGTTGTCCGTGTAGATCGTCGTGCACTCACGCTCCCATTCCTCATACGAGCGGCGGAGGTCGTGCACCGCACCGTCGAAAGCGATGGCCGGAGGGTGCTTCTCTGCGATAAGCGGCTCGACAACGAGGGACAACAGCCGAGTCTGGTGGGCGGCTAGATCAAATTCGAACCGGACTCGAACCTGTCCCCCCTCAACCTCGACCCCGTCCGGCATCGTGCCGAGCTCGATACGGGTCCGGCGGAACATCTCGTCCTCGCCGAGGTAGGCGAAGGTAATCGCCGTTCCGTCGACCTTGGGCCGGAAAAACGTCGAACGCCGCTTCCGCCGAATGCCCCGGACTTCAAAGATGTCCGCGAAATCAGCCCCCAGGGTTAGCTCGATCGGAACGTGCAGGGGGTGATCCGTGTAGTTCTTGAACCGAATGCGTTCGAACAGCCGGCCGTGGATAACCCGAATTCGGCGAACGTTGAGCGTCTGTTGAGGAATGGCGATCTCGCCTTCCGTCCACAGGTCCGGGTTGGTGAGGTCGATGTACGACATGTAGGCACGCTCAGCGCTCGAGGAGAGAAGGATCGGCTCGCGCCCCGCGATGGTCATCACATACGTCGAGAGAAAACGGGTGTCCCGGTAATAGAGGCCCATTCCTCCGACACCAGCGCGCAAATTGCCCTCGGCGTCGGCGAGGAGAAACATCTCGCCTTCCTTGGTGGCCAGAAGGCGTCCGCCGTCCTCCGCAGGCTTTGAGGGCCTGACGACGTGACCGGACCCGTCTGGGTCCGGCTCGAATTCTTCCCCCGACTCCGACCGGTAGGTTGCAGCTACGTGCGTTTCAGTCACCGATTACGCTCCGGTATTGAGGGCCGGCTGCCCGCGCCGTTCACTGGTCAGTCTACGATTCGTTTCAGCCACCTACAACGAGGTCTGCGCCGGTGTTTGCGATGTGACTCGCTCGAATCGTCCATCCTGCGGGCGCGACCCGTTCCGCCATTGCCACCGCCTCTCCCGCAGCCTCCTCGCGGACGAGGACGGCGACGCTGGGACCGGCACCCGACAGAAAGGCCGCGAATCCGGCCTCGCGAAGTTCCCCAACAAGACTGCCGGTGTCCGGAGCAAGGGCAAAGCGTGCCGGCTGATGCAGCGTATCTTCGGTCGCAGCGAGCAGGGTCCCGTCCCCGCCGGTGGCCAGCGCCGCGGTGAGGCTCGCCGCGCGAGCGACGGCGGTCACCGCTTCGGCGAATGGAACGGTGTCGGGGAGCGCTCGCCGGGCTTCCTCCGTCGCCAGCGGCCGGGGCGCCACTGCGAGCACGATTCCCAAGCCGTGCGGCGCATCCAAGCGCGCGGTGGGCGCTCCGGGCAGCGACACCGTGATCCCGCCCAGCAAGCATGCGGAGACGTTGTCGGCGTGCCCCTCAAGATCGATCGCATCGTCCAGCACCCCGGCGGTGCCTGCGAATCCACCCACCGCCCGCGCCGCGATCAGTCCGCCGACGATCGCCGCGGCGCTCGATCCCAACCCCCGGCGGGCCGGGATCCGGTTGACCAGGCGAATCCGTGCCCGCGGGATCGCGCCGAGAACCCTAGTCATGGCAACCACCACCAGGTTGTCGGGACCCAGCGGGATGCTCTCGTGCCCCTCTCCCTCCACGACGACCTCAAGCGAAGGCGCCGGCGTTACGCGAATCTCGTTTCGCCACTCCACGGCCAGCGCAAGGCAATCAAAGCCCGGTCCGAGGTTTGCGACGCTTGCCGGTACGGCGACCGTGACCGGAGTGATCACAGTCCAAGCTCGCGCGCCGCCGCTTGGGCGTCCACCGGAACCACAGCCGGCTTCGGCGCTCCTGCGATTGCCCAGTCGGGATCCTTCAGGCCGTGACCGGTAAGCACGCACACGATCGTGGCGCCTCCGGGTAACAGCGCAGCTTCGGAGAGCTGAAATAGTCCTGCAACACTCGCCGCACTCGCCATCTCGACGAAGACCCCTTCGCGAGCAAGCAACCGGTACGCCGACAGGATCTCCCGGTCGGTCACCGATCTGATCGACCCCTCGCTGTCACGTGCCGCGGTGACCGCCTCGCTCCACGATGCCGGATTGCCTATCCGAATCGCCGTCGCGATCGTCGAAGGCTTTTCTACGGGATGCCCCAGCACGATGGGAGCCGCGCCGGCCGCCTGGAACCCGAACATACGCGGAAGGAAGTCGATCCCGCCGGCAGCGCGCTCCTCGCGGTAGCCCTTCCAGTAGGCGGTGATGTTACCGGCGTTGCCCACCGGCATCACTTGGAGGTCCGGAGCACGTCCGAGCGCATCGCAGATCTCGAACGCCGCCGTCTTCTGCCCCTCGATGCGATAGGGATTTACCGAGTTCACGAGGGTCACCGGATAGCCGGCCACAAGCTCGCGGGCTACGGTGAGGGCAGCATCGAAGTTGCCGTCGACCTGAATGAGCTTCGCGCCGTGGACCAAAGCTTGCGCCAGCTTCCCCAGCGCTATGGCTCCGGCCGGCACCAGCACCGCGCAGTCCATCCCGGCGCGCGCCGCGTAGGCAGCCGCGCTGGCACTAGTGTTGCCGGTCGACGCGCAGATCACGGCTTTGGCGCCCTCTTCCACGGCCTTCGAGATTGCGACCGTCATCCCGCGATCCTTGAAAGACCCGGTCGGGTTCGCTCCCTCGTACTTCAGATACACCTCGCAGCCGGTGCGCTCCGACAGCGGTCCCGATCGGATCAGGGGCGTTCCCCCTTCTTGGAGCGTCACGACGGGGCCGTCCGGCTCGACCGGCAGCCTGTCGCGGAATTCTTCGATCACCCCGCGCCAGGCTCGGCCGCTCACTCGTCCCCGCCCTCGACGCGCATCACGCTCGGGATCTCGGTGACGACGTCGAGATCGCGAAGGGCGGCGAGCGTGTCCTGCATGTTCGCTTCCTGCGCTCGGTGAGTGATGAGGACGAGCCGAGCCTCGTCCGCGAATCCTTCCTGCCAAACGCTCTTGATCGAGACCTTGTTGTCCCCGAACGCCGAGGCGACGGCCGCGAGAACCCCGGGGCGGTCGGCCACGCTCAGCAGCAGGTAGTACTGCGCCACCATCCCTGCCATCGTCCGGACCGGCTTAGACGCATAGCAGGTGCAACCGACCCCCCTGCCACCGTGCAGTATGTTGCGGGCCACGTCCACGATGTCGCCGATAACGCTCGTCGCCGTCGGAGGACCGCCTGCACCGCGCCCGTAGAACATGAGTTCCCCGACGTTCTCCCCCTCTACGAACACGGCATTGAAGTTGTCGCGCACAGAGGCCAGCGGATGCTCGCTGGGGATCATCGCCGGATGCACGCGCACGGTGACCTCCCCGTCTTCCTCCTCCGCGATGGCCAAAAGCTTCACCGTGTACCCGAGTTTGCGCGCGTTGGCGATGTCCCGAGCGGTCACCCGGGCGATCCCTTCACGGTAAACCTGACTCGCCACGACCCGGGTGTTGAACGCGATGCTGGCAAGAATCGCCGCTTTAGCCGCCGGGTCGAATCCTTCGATGTCGGCGGTCGGGTCGAGCTCTGTGTATCCGAGCCGCTCGGCCTCGGCCAGTGCCTCCCCGAACGAAAGCCCCTCGTCGCTCATGCGCGTGAGGATGAAGTTCGTGGTCCCATTGACGATGCCCATGATTCTGGTCACGCGCTCTCCGGCAAGGGACTCCTTCATCGGGCGAATGATGGGAATGCCGCCGGCGACGGCCGCCTCAAAGTGCAAGTCGACTCCTGCCGCATCGGCAGCCGCGAACAGCTCCTCACCCTGCGACGCAAGCAGCTCCTTGTTGGCAGTCACTACCGGCTTGCCTGCGCGCATAGCTTCCAGGATCAGGTTCTTCGCCGGATCCGCGCCGCCCATGACCTCGACCACGATATCGATATCCGGCGCGGCGACGATCTCATGCGCGTCGGTGGTCAGCAAGGACTCCGCTGCACCGGGAATATCTCGCTCCTTCCCCGGGCTGCGGACGGCAATGCGGACGATTTCGATGCGCGCGCCGACCCGCGCTTCAATCTCACGGGCATTCGCGTCGAGCATCCGGACGACGGCCGAGCCGACGATCCCGCACCCGAGCTGCCCGACCTTCAGTACGCGGTCGGCCATGATCGCTCGATGATACCGGTGGATGATCGGCTCACCTGGGAAATCCGGTTTATTAGGGTTCGTCGAGCCGGACGAGATCCTCGTAGGTCTCCCGCCGGACGATGAGCCGGCTCTTGCCCTCCCGAACCGCCACGATCGCCGGACGGCGCATCTTGTTGTAGTTAGACGCCATCGCGTAGCAGTACGCGCCCGTTGCCGGGATCGCCAGGAGGTCGCCCCGGGCGACGCTTTCGGGCAAGGCCGCATCGCGGATCAGCAGGTCGCCGGATTCGCAGTGCGCTCCCGCTACGGTGACGACCCGAGCCGGAGGCTCGTGCGCCTTGTTGGCCAGGATCGCGGAGTATTTCGCGCCGTAGAGGACCGGCCGGATGTTGTCGCTCATCCCCCCGTCGGTGCTGACGTACGTGCGGACGCCGGGGATCTCCTTCACGACACCCACGGTATAGAGCGTGATCATGGCGTTACCCACGATCGAGCGCCCCGGCTCGACCGCGACGACCGGCATCGGCAAACCGTACCCTTGCGTCTCGCGAACCACAGCCTCGTGCAGCGCCTCGGCGTGGGATTCCACGTCGGCCGGGGCCTCCTCTTTCGTGTATGCGATTCCCAACCCCCCACCGAAGTTCAGCTCGGTCGGCGCGATGCCGGTCGCGGACCGGACGGCGTCGGCAAACTCCGTCATGATCTCGACCGTCTTGACAAAGGCCTCGTTTCCGAAGATCTGCGATCCGATATGGGCGTGTACGCCGACGAGCTCGATCGAGGCCGAGTCGGCCGCACGCTTGGCCGCTTCCAGCGCGGCGCCGGTCTCCACCGACATGCCGAACTTCGTGTCCTCTTGACCCGTCTGGATGTACTCGTGCGTGTGCGCCTCGATGCCCGGCGTGATTCGAAGCAGCACGGGCTGCCGCCGTCCTGCCGACTGTGCGATCTCGGCGAGCCGTTCCAGCTCGTCGAGCGAATCCACCGCGATCCGGCCGACCCCGGCCTCGACGGCCATGGCCAGCTCGGCGTCGGTCTTGTTGTTGCCGTGCAAGATGATCGAGCCGGGTGGAACGCCAGCCGTGAGCGCCGCGTACAGCTCTCCCCCGCTGGCGACATCTACGCCCAGGCCTTCCTCGACCGCCCACCGGAAAGTGGCCAGGGCCCCGAAGGCCTTGGCGGCGTAATAGACCCGGCCTCCGGCGAATGCCTCCCGGTAGCGGCGGCACTGACGGCGAAACGTTTCCTCACAGAGCACCATCATCGGCGTGTCGTAACGCTCCGCCAATGCCACGACATCGACCCCGCCGATCTCCAGGCGTCCGTCGTCACGTACTCGCGCGGTCGAGGGAAGAACGTCTCTCAAGGTGTGCGGCATGTCACATGCGCTCCGGTGCGCTCACGCCCAGCAAAGCCAACACATTGGCAAGGGCGATCCGGGCGGAATTACACAGATGCAGCCGGGCTTGGGTCAACGAGGCATCCTCGGTCACTACCCGGCAGTCACGGTAGAACGCGTGGAACATCGCGGCCAGCTCCTCCGCGTATCGCGTCAGGCGATGCGGGGCGCGCATGGCCGCGGCCACCTCCACAACTTCGGGAAGCTCGGAGATCTTGCGAATCAGGTCCAGCTCGCTGAGATGCTGCAGCTCCTCCAGGGCGACGGCCGAGACCGGCTCTAGCTCCACCCCCTGCTCTTTCGCGTAGGCAACGATCGACGAAATGCGCGCGTGCGCGTACTGCACGTAGAAGACAGGATTATCCTGAGAGCGGCTGACGACGACCTCGATGTCAAAGTCCACCGTGGTGTCGATCCCCTGCCGCAGGAACGTATAGCGAGCACCGTCGGGGCCGACCTCGTCCAGCAGCTCTTCAAAGGTGATGAGCTCTCCGGTTCGCTTCGACATCCGCACCGGTTCACCGCCCCGCTTCAGGTTGACGAACTGCCCGATGAGGATCTCCACCGTCGCCGGATCCCGCTCCAGGCACTGGATCGCCGCGCGCATCCGTCCGACATACCCGTGATGATCGGCGCCCCAGAGATAGATGATGCGGTCGTAACCGCGGCCAGTCTTGTCGAGGAAGTACGCGATGTCGGAGGCGAAATAGGTCGGCTCACCGGATTCGCGAACGATCACCCGGTCCTTGTCGTCACCGAAATCGGTCGTGCGCAGCCACAGAGCACCCTCGGCCTCGTACGTGTGTCCGTGCCGTTTTAGCTCCTCGATGGCAGAGGCAACCTCCCCGCGTCGATAGAGGTCGCGCTCGCTGAACCAGACGTCGAACCGAACCCCCAACCGCTCGAGGATCTCGCGCTGCTGATCGAGCATGCGATCACGTCCGATGGCGCGGAACGTCTCCGTGAGCGTCGCGGGGTCGTTTCCCGCGTGGAGGTCCCCGTCGGTAGAGATGATCTGCTCGGCTAGCTCGCGAACATAGGCGCCTTGATAGCCCTCGTCCGGCATCTGTGCCTCACGCCCGAGCGCTTCCAGATAGCGGGCCGCAAGAGATTGGCCGAACCGCACCATCTGGGTGCCGTGATCGTTCACGTAGAACTCCCGCTCGACGCCGTGGCCGGTTGCCTCGAGAAGCGTGACGATCGCATCCCCGACGACCGCCCATCGACCGTGGCCGACGTGCAGCGGTCCGGTGGGGTTCGCGCTGACGAACTCGACCTGGACCCTTTCCGGCCGTTCCGCGGCCGATCGTCCCCACGCTGCGCCGGCGTCCTCCACGGCGCGCACCATTCCCGTCAGCCAGCCGTGCGCGAGCCTGAAGTTCAGGAAGCCGGGACCCGCCACCTCGACGGCGGCAACCTCCGGAAAGTCCCCCATCCGCTTTGCCACGACCTCGGCTATCTCGCGCGGTGGCCGGCCGGCGGCCTTTGCCACCACGAGAGCAACCTGCGAAGCCCAGTCGCCGTGATCCGGCTCGCGTGGGCGCGACAATTCCACGGGAGGGAGCGGGAACTCCGCCAGCTCACCGGCTGTTTGCGCGTCACGGAGCGCCTGCGTGATCGCTTCGGCGAGACGCGCTCGGATCACGACGGTCAAACGCCGGGAGGCGTGATCCGCTCGCCGTTGACCACGCGCTCGACGAGATCGACGAGGTCGAGGGGGTCGAAGGGTTTGGTGACGTAGGCCGCGACACCCAGCTCGAAACCTTGGCGGACGTCCATGTCCTGGGCCCGTGCCGAGAGGAAGACCACCGGCGTGTCCTTGCGCTTCGAGTCGGCCTTGATCCGGCGAAAGACTTCCCGGCCGTCGAACTTCGGCATCATGATGTCGAGAAGGACGCAGTCGTACCGCGTCGCCGTCGCCTTTTCCACGGCCTCCTCGCCGTCGGAGGCCGTGTCCACCTCGTAGCCCTCCAGCTCGAGGTTGACCACGAGGAGCTGCTGAATCACCCGGTCGTCATCGACTACGAGAATGCGCTTGGCCACAGGCCCCTCCGTGTACGGCTGGAGATCGATGATAGCGGGCGGGAGCCGCAAGGCGGGAACGAGGCCGGTGATAGCATCGTCGTGCTCAAGCCCCCGTAGCTCAGAGGATAGAGTACCGGCCTCCGGAGCCGGGTGCGCAGGTTCGAGTCCTGCCGGGGGCACCGATCGGGACGGTGGTCGAATTAACGAGCATTTCTCCTCGAACGCCGCGATCCCACGTTTCACGCTTGGGGGGCCCCGCTTCGTGTGTTAGTTGTACGGAATGGGGAGTCTCGAGCACGCCGAGTCCGGACAACTCCCCTTCGATGCGCGGGTTGCCGGGCTCGCGGCCGCTCAGCATGGTGTGTTTTCGCGCCCGCAGGTCGCGTGCTTCGGCGGTACGAAGGGTGTGATCCGTCACCGGGTCGACGCCGGCCGGTGGGAACAGGTCGCGCCGGATGTCTTTCGGCTCGCCGGCGCCCCGCCGTCGTGGAGGCAATCGCTGATGGCGGCATGTCTCGCGTGGGGTGACGGAGCCGTCGTCTCGCATCGCGCTGCTGCCGGGTTATGGCGCCTTGCAGGATTCGATCCCGGCCCCGTCGAGATCACCGTGCCCCGGGGGCGGGCACGAAACGCGCCCGGGTTGGTGCATCGCAATGCGCTCCCGGCTCCGGACGCGGCGGCGTTGTATGGAATCTCGGTGACCACCCCCGCACGCACGTTGATCGATGTCGCGTCGGTGGCGCCGTGCGAGGCAACCGAGGAGGCGCTCGACGACGCGTTGCGCAGGGGGTTGGTCTCGATCCCGCGGCTGCGATGGCGCCTCGACGAGCTCGGGGGCGGCCGCCGTGGTGTCGGCACGATGCGCGAACTGATCCTCGAGCGCGACCCATCGGCGCGCCTCCCGGGGAGCGGTTTCGAACGGAGAGTACTGCGGATGCTGAGACGGTCCGGCTTACCGGAGCCGGCCTTGCAACACGAGGTGCGCAATAGCGGGCGTCTGGTCGCCGTCGTGGACTTCGCCTATCCCGAGTTGCGACTGGCCATCGAGGCGGACGGGTACCGGTGGCATTCCGGCCGAGTGCGATGGCAGCACGACCGCCGGCGGAGCAACGAACTCACACTCCTCGGTTGGCGGATCATCCACATAACGTGGGACGACCTGACCGGGGGACGCGAAGCTGTGATCGATTCCATCCGGAACGCGATAGCGGCGACTGGTGAAGCCCGCTAGCCATTGTCGTCAATCGCCTTGCGCGCCCGACGCCGAACACGCTCGTTGAGCGAGGCCATGCCGGCCCCGATCCCCTGCTCCACAACGCGGATATCTCTGATGCGGCGCCGGACATACTTCCAATCGAGATCTTCGAATCGCGATGCAGCGATAGCCACGGCCCCGATGAACGCGATATTGCCCTCTGATTCTGTCATCGTGGCCTGCCTCAATCGATCAAGATAGAGGTCATCCAGGCCAATGATCCGAGCAGCGCCCTCCCCGAAATCCACGGTCTCCGTCCGCGACTCATCACCATCGATCCGATCGTCGGGGAATTCGACCGCAACCCGGGTTGCTTCCTGGTACCAGTGACGACCATCACGCTCGAAGCCAAGGGTTTCGAGACGTTGTTCGTCCTCCTCCGTGATGAAGGCACAGAGATCGAGATCTGTCGGGTTGTATCTATCGTCGGTGTAGTAGTCCTCGGCCAAGCCGCCGACCACTATAGGATCGGACGAGAGAACCTCCCGAACGGCAGCGGCAACCATGAGGTGCCGCCGGATCCTGTCGGCCTCAGCGGCCGCGCGTTCGAGAAGCGTTTCCGCGTTCGAAGTATTCACGACTCAACCCATCGGCCTCAAGCGACCTCCGTTCGGACCGGGTCGGGTTGCGGAGCCAGGGATTGAATTCGTAATCGCCGATCGCACGACGCATCCGCTCCGTCCGCTCTTCTCGTGGATCCTTGGGCCGGTTGCTTGACCATACGAGCAATGACCCGAGCTGAAGAGGTTCACCGGTCTCCCGAACTAAGCGCTCAATGAAATCAAGGGAAGGCTGAACCAATCCTGATTCCGCGCGGGCGATCGAGGACTGAGACGTCCCCATGCGTGTCGCAAGCTGGTTCTGGGTCAGTCTCGCTTTGACCCTCGCCCTTCGAAGCTGGATTCCGATCTCTGCGGCCTTCATTCTCACGCCTCATCTTATCTCGTGGCCGCTATTATTTGATCAGTATACTACCAGAACAACAGCTCAAGATTATAGCGCCTCCGATATGCTCCGAAAAGAGCATCTTAGTGGGAGCTCATGGCGATGTCGCTCACGCGTACTCCTTCGACTCATTCACTCGTCCTTCAGCTCCTTCAACAAGGCTTCCACGCGGCGGCGGATCTCGTCACGAATCTCCGCCACGCGTTCGGGCGGCTCGCCTTTGGGATCCGGCAAGCCCCAGTCCTCCACGCCCGCGTAGAGAATGGCCGGGCAGGCAGCCTCGTCTACCGCACATCCCATCGTCACGACCCTCACCGCGGAGCGAACCAGCTCGTCGGTGAGCAGCCGGCCGCGATGTCCCGACACGTCCAGACCGACGTCGCGCATGACTTGGACGACCTCGTGATGGGGTGCGGCTTGTGGGATCGTCCCGGCGCTGACGGCCTCGGCACGTCCGTCGGCCAGCGCGTTGAAGAGCGCCTCCGCCATGACGCTGCGCCCGGCGTTGTGCACGCAAACGAACAGGACCCGCCTCATGTCGCCTCGCGAACGCAGGCCGGGTGGAGGAGCCCCAGGAGAGTCTCGTGGTCTCCGCGCCAAAGGATCCACGCCGGGTTCATTGCTCCTCTAGCCGGGTGCCGGGCGAGTCGTGCGGGCCGTCATCATCACGACGAAGCCGATCGCCGCCACGCCGGATGCAGCGAGAAACGCTCCTCGATATCCCAGCACTTCTGCAACGCCCCCCGCGGTGAGTGCTCCGAGTCCGAACGACAGATCGAAAAACGCCGAGAACGTCCCAAGGACGGCCCCGCGTTCCTCGGGAGCGGCGCCCCGCAGCGCAAGGGTCGCCAATGCCGGGAAAGCGAGCGCCGTCCCCATGGCCAGAAGCGCGGTGCCGGTGTAGAGCCCCTCAGGCCTCGCCCACAGAGCCATTACGCTGAGCCCGACCGTCGAGATCGCCAATGAAGCGGTCGCTGCGCGCGCGGGGCCGAGGACGTCGGGCAGCCGGGCTCCCACGCTCCGGATCGCAAGAACGATGGCGGCGTACTCCAAGTAGGCGAATCGCGATCCGCGCAGGCCGAGCGTCTCTGCGTACAGCGGTACGAAGCTCGAGAACGCAGCGAAGCCGGCGACGCTCGTGGCCATGACTACCCCGGGCAGGATTCCCGCCGGATGGATCAAGGGGCCGGGCGGACGATTCGCCGCACCCGGTGGGCGTGTGTCGGGGACACGCGTCGCGATCAGCGCCGCCACCGCGGCCGCCAGAGTCGAGAACCACCAAACCGCTGCGAATCCCGAGTGGTCCAGGAGGACCTCCCCGATGACGGGACCTACCGCGATCCCCGCGTACAGCGCGAGGGAGAAGAGGCTCGTCGCCTCGCCGCGCCGGTCGTCGGGCGCGAGGTCGCTGACCGCCGTGGCGGCTCCGACGAAGAAAGCCGCCTCCCCCACTCCGTTGATCAAACGCATCACCATGAGCCTGGCGAGCGAGTTGGCGACCAGGTAGCCGGCAACCGATGCCGCCACGATGCCGGCCCCGGCCGCCATGAGAAGCGTTCGGCCCCTCCGGTCCCCGATCCGCCCCACGATCGGGCGTAACACGACCGCGGAAAGGCCGAAGGACCCGATCCCGAGTCCGACGCCGATCTCTCCGCCGCCGAGCACGTCCTTGATGTAGTGCGGCAGGACCGGAAGTATCGCTCCGACGGACAAGAAATACGCGAAGGTCGAGAGCGTGACGAGCAGAAAGACGGGCGTCACCAGACGCTCGCGGCGGGCCCGGCGAAACGGGCGCGAGCGTGTTCGCTCCCCAAGGGACGGCATGGGCCACCAAGCCTAGCGCGCTCGCCAAAAAGCGAGGCTCGGGTTTAGCCCTGGCCCGCCTTCTTCAGGAACTCGCCGAAGTCGATCGTCTGCGCCGCCGGCGGAGCGGCGACGTTGACCTTGACCCCGAAGTCGTACAGCTCCATGACGATGTCCATCGTTCCGGTGACTGCTTGCCGGCCGCTGGGCGGCGCGATCTTCGACAGGTCCATCGAATAATTCAGCTTGCGCAGAAGTCCCTGCTCGTCGATCCAGAGCTGGACCGGAAGGGTCGAAGAGCCCACCATTTCGATCATCTGGTCCAGATTCTTGGCGATCTCTCCGCCGGCATCAAGGCCCTCGATCGCCTTGCGGATGTCGATCGACGCCTCGTAGTGCGTTGTCTTGACGCCCCCGACGACCTCGGTTCCGAGATCCTTGACCTCGCCGCTCACACCCTGCAGCGCATTGAGAATGCTGGTGGGGTCCTGCTGAAGCGAGCGGAAGCGCGAGATGTCGATTCCCGCCTGGTCGGCCAGCGCTTCCAGGTCCATCTTGATCCACTTACCCGACACCTCACCGAGCTGGGGGATGTTCGGGAACTTCATGTACATGAGGTCGCCGAGCAACCGGATCTCCATGCCTCCATCGCCGAGGCCGAGTCCGGCCGCGTCCATCGTCAGATATCCGACGTGCTCGACGAAGTCGAACGCACCATCGGCCGTCATGGTGAACTGGGCGGCGAAGTCAAGGGCCATGCGCATGCGCGCGGACTTGCTCTCCACGGTCTTCTTGGAAGAGGCGAGGATCGCGTTGAGGGCTTGACCGGAAACCGTCTTCCCTCCGACCGAGGACCGCCTGCCGTACGCGTCGACGTCGGCCTTCTTGCGGGAAGACCCGCAGGCCACCGATGCCAGCAAGACCAGCACGAGGGTGGCCGACACCATGCGACGTCGATTCATTTCGGAGGACCTCCTGTGTGTTTTGCCGAGCGCCCAATATGTCGGCCGCCGGCCGGTCGTTCTTGATCCCCAACACCCTTTGGCCGCCTCGGACAACTCTAGGCCACGATGCAGCCCGACTTGTGTTTGGGCGCCACTAAGGATTCAGGACCCGAGGCTCAACCTGTCGATTTCAAACCATACCTTCGTACCTCGGCGGATTCGCACCCCCCAGCGCGACGCGAGGCGGTCCACCAGGTAGAGACCCCAGCCCCCCGACCCGTCGGGTCTTGGAACCGGTGACCCTGGGGTGAAGCCCACTCCACGATCGTTCACCTCCACGAGAATGCTTCTATCGTCGACCCGAATGCGGAGCTCCAGTTTCTCCTCGGGACGAAGGCCTGCGTGGCGCACGCTATTCGTCACGACCTCGCTGACGAGAAGTTGGAGATCCTCCAAGAGCTCACCGTCGATGGCGGGGCGGAGATCCTCTACGACGTGGCGCGCGGAGGCAGCGGCGCGGGCGTCCGCCCGCAGGCGAACGTGGCACCCTGGTGACGCCCTACCCTGCCTCCTGCGCAAGCTCTTCATCGCGGCCCTACCGGGGGCTCGAATCTGGTGAATACGGCACAAAGCCTCCCATTCTCGAGCTGTTCGCTCACAGTTACCTGATTGGTACCCGGAGGGACGCAGCCCAAACGGCGTCCTCGTGTGTGGGACCGCAAAGCGTCAGGTCATGCCTGGGCAGCTATCACCAGCAGGAACGTTGCACTCATCGAATACGTGCAGGGAGAGTACCTATACCCGGCCGGGAAGACAAGGAGTAACAGTAGTTACCAGTAGACAACACTAGGGGTCAAGTCTTGACTTCCGTCCTGTTGGAGGGCAGCAACCAGAGCGACTACCATCCTCCCGAAGTGGAGCAACAGGCAAAGACAAAACGGAGACGGCTCTCCCGGAGGGCGCACGTCGTGCTCATCGTGCTCCTGACTGGTCTTGCCTCCTACTTCGCCTGGCGGCTCTTCCGCTTAGAGACGCAAACGTGCTTCTACTCCAGCGGCCGGGCGAACCCTTGGGAACCTGAATGCGGCCCCGTGAATTATCGGCTCGCCCCACTGGGCCTTCCCGTCTTGGGGCTTGTCAACCTTGTCGGAGGTTACCTCGTGGCCGCTCTGGTGAACGGCTGGGTCCCCTTCAAAGGCGCGGCCAAACATAAAACCGCTGACGACATCGAGGGACCGCGAGCGGCAGAGGCACCCTCACGCGCAGTCCCTCCCAAAAGTTAACAATCGAGAACCACCCCCAGGGGAAAGAGGGTACCTGCGGTGTGCCGCAGTCTGTGCGGGCCCGTTGGTGCCCACGGCCGCACCCGGCACAAACATGTTTGCAGCCTTGAGTACCTCATAGTTCATATTCCGCAAGCGCTGAGGCTTCACCGGCACGTCTCCGACACGGGACGTGAAAACGTAACGCCCTTCGGGGGCAACGGCCCGCCATTCCGCCAGCGCGGCCGCCAGCCGAGGGGAAACCGGCACTCGTCTCTGTTTCCCGCCCTTGCCTACGACCGTTATGGAGTCTCCGCAGTCTGACCACATGAGCTTCGCCGACTCGTGAACGCGAAGCCCGGCCATGAACCCCAGACAGGCCTTGGCGTAGTGCCGTGGCCCAAGGGCTTGCGCCGCTAACAGGTACCTGTCCCGTTCCGCGTCTCTGTACGGCCTCGGTAGACGACGGGGCCTAGTCAGACGCGGGATAGTGGCCGACACGTCGGCCATACCCTTCCATGCATACCACTGCCGTAGTGCGTTTTTGAGACCGTCGTGATAGTCGGCCTTCGCACGTGTGACGGGGTCCCCGGATAGTGGTCCATGAATCATGAGAGTCCGACTGCCACAATGTGGCGGAGGAGGACGGCTCATGAAAAGACATCGGCACACCCCGGAGCAGATCGTTCGCAAGCTGCACGCCGGCGAGGCGATGCTCAACGAAGGCAAGGACCGGGACTGCCTTTGTTAGCTGCTGCCGTAGGCAGCGCTGCATTTGAGCTTACGTACGTGGGG